>CAZWOV010000045.1:0-12273 GCA_964635645.1 uncultured Planctomycetaceae bacterium
ACGGGTCAGCATTTCCGCAAAATCGGGCGCGTTGACGTCCCAATTATCCTGAAAGCACTTTACCGCTTCCCATTTGTACTTTTCATCAGGCCACTGCCGAGAGACAAACTCCTCTTTGTACTTTACCAGAAACTTTTTCAGCCTAAATAGATCAAACATTCAATCGCCTTTTCGCCCTCTTATGCGTCGCGCAGATTTTATCAGCGAAGGCGCCCGGCGCAATCTTTCACGCAATCTTCATCGCCCGCGACGTCCGCGCGATAAGCCTGAAACGCAAGAATAACGCCCGTAAACGCTACGGCAAGAAAACCGCGCCCGGCAGAAATGCAAATATAAAGCATCGGACCAGAACAAGCATACTTCCTGAAACCAGACCAGACGCATTACAAACCAATACGGCAAAATTTCACGCATACCGCAAACGCAAACAGCCGCAACGCCGCCGCGTCAATTCAATGGATAAACGAGTGCCGCCCTCAATCGGAACAGCGGAGAATTTACCCAACAAACGACCGCCTTTTTCCTCATATGTTCCTAAACAGGCCTTGCGTCTGGACGGCGTTTTAACAATCAATAGCTCTGTAAAAGAAATTCAGGGTTAATTGCTCTTCGTCTGCACGGCAACCGTTCCAGGCGCGTCTGTATAAGCCGTTCCCGACGCCGTGGAAGAGGAAAACTTTGTGCCATTAACAGTAAGCTCCGCTCCTATAGATTCCTGTATCGTATAGGCTTGATTGAGAGCCATAACCGCGCCGGCAGTTTCCGACGCTTCAATGATATAGGCGTCGCGGATGACGGCCAGACCGCCGACAATACCAATAACCAGCAAGGTGAACAAAAGAATCCATTCAAACGTCAGAATACCAGATTCGTCATTCCAGATATGTTTCATCATCTTCTTTGTCTTCCGTGTCTGGCGCGTTTTGCGCGCTGGTGAAATTTACTTTTAACCGACGGCAGCCAATAAATCCGCTACCGTCGAGACGTTGCAACTCAACTTTTATTTATTTATCGGATAAGAAAACGCGCCTTCTCAGGATTTTTCCTGAGTTTCATGTTATGCAGATTCCGCAAAAGAAGTAAACGGGGTATTCAATAACGACTTTCCAATACTCCGCGGCGAATACTTTGAAAAACCAATACTTCTTTCAAATAAATTCGATATCCGCTTACCATGCGTTCCGTAAAAAATCCTGAAAAAATTAAGGGGCCGGCCCTTGACAAAAAAAGAGAATGTGCTATACTGCTACTATCGATTGAGGAGACGGTTCTCTGAAATCTTGGGTAGGTAGCTCAGTAGGTAGAGCACGGCCCTGAAAAGGCCGGTGTGGTCAGTTCGATCCTGACCCTGCCCATTCCATCCTGCGGCGGCAGGTATTTTTGACTCAATCGGGTAGGTAGCTCAGTAGGTAGAGCACGGCCCTGAAAAGGCCGGTGTGGTCAGTTCGATCCTGACCCTGCCCATTAAACAGCCTGTGTCATGCGATACAGGTTGTTTTTTTGTATTTAAAGTGATTAAAATTCAAAGTGAAAATTGCATCCGCCTCTTTCACTTCAAAGAAATCTTGACTTTTTCATTAGTATTATGTTGAGTTATCATTCCGCCGGCGAATCTCACGGCAAAGGCCTTCTGGCCCTCATCGACGGCTTCCCCGCAGGCCTTGAAATCAATCCGGACGTCGTCAATTACGAATTGAAACGCCGCCAGGGAGGTTATGGACGAGGCGGACGGCAAAAACTTGAAACCGACACGGCTGAAATCCTGACCGGCGTTTGGGGTATGACGACTATCGGCAGTCCCATCGCTCTCTGGATAAAAAATAAAGATTATCGTTTGCCGAACCTTCCAGACCTGGCGACGCCCCGACCCGGACATGGAGATTTGTGCGGCTCAAAAAAGTACCTTTCCGGGATGAGAGCTATCCTCGAACGCGCAAGCGCCCGGGAAACCACCGCCCGCGTCGCCGCGGGAGGTTTAGCTCGGCAACTGCTTTCGCTCCTTGGAATTGAAGTCTTCGGATTCACCGCGCAGATTGCGGAAATTCATCTTCCAATAAAAAAACGCGCGGAAGAGCTTTTGACAATTCTGAACCAGCCGACCGACAGTAACGCGGAACAAACTTCGGAACAGAAAGAGGCTCTGGCCGAACTTCGGGAAATTCGCGACGCAAACGAACTTTACTCGCTGGCGGACGCCGACGCAAACGAAAAAGCAATGAGACGTATTGACGCCGCCCAGGCGGATGGAGATACTCTCGGCGGAATCCTGGAAGTTTGGGCGACGGGCTTGCCGTTTGGACTGGGAACTCACGCGCAATGGGACGAGAAACTGGACGGCAAACTGGCGCGGGCCGTCATGGCGATTCAGGCGATAAAAGGCGTGGAGATTGGATTAGGTTTCAAGGCGGCCGCCCTCCCCGGTTCCCGCGTCCACGACGCCATAGAGTTTAACGAAGAAACCGTTCAGACTCGAACCCTCGGATTCGTACGGCCAACCAATCGCGCCGGAGGACTGGAAGCCGGTATGACCAATACTCAGCCGCTTGTTCTGCGCGCGGCCATGAAACCAATTGCAACGTTAAAAAAGGGATTGCCAACGATTGACCCCGTAACTCGTCAATCCGTTTCCGCCTGTTGGGAGCGCAGCGACGTCTGCGCGGTATCCGCCGCCGGAGTCGTTGTGGAAAACGTTGCGGCATTTGAACTGGCAACTGCGACCGTTGAAAAATTCGGCGGAGACAGTATTGAAGAAATCCGCGCCCGATACGCGCTATCCATGGATCTGATGCGAAAACATTCCTCATGAGGAAAAAATGTCCAAACGTACGTTTTTGCTAATCCTTTTTTTGACGTTCGGTTTTCTGCCGACAGCATGGCTGTTGCTGTTCGGTTCCTACAGACGTCTAAACTGGTATGCCAAAAACTACGCGTCGGAACTTGAAAAAATTTTCGGTCTCCCCACGCAAATTGAGACGATATCGCACCATTCTCCGGGAAATGGACGTATTCGCGGTATTACGATCTTTCAGCCGGGAAAAAACCGCGAGCCTCTGGCTTCCGCTCCATGGGGAGACTGGTTCGAATACCGTATTTTCAAAGAAGGCAAAGAAATTTGTCTCGTGAAATGGACGTTGCCGGAACTCGCTCTGGCGCAAAATTGCCTGGAAATAATCTGGACAAAGCACCAGCGTCTACTGGAACAGGCCGAAAAATGGAAAAACCGCGAAATCATATTGAGCGTTAAAGGACCAATCCACGTCGGCGAAGGATCGAACGCGCTGGAGCTGATCAACGCGGAAGCAAGAATTCATAAAGAAAACGGAACCCCGCAAACCGACGTCGTGTTTCAGATCCCGGAGGCCGACGCAAGGAACGCTCAAGTCGTACTTTCTTTAAAACGGGTAATGCTGAATCACTCCGAGTTGATTCAGGCTACGATCACCACCGACGCGCAGGGAATTTCTACCCGCTATTTAAAAGGACTGTTTCCAATGCTGGAACAGTTGGGAGAAAAAGCCGTATTTGTCGGCTCTATCGCCATCCAGCAAAGTTTCAGCCGCTGGACCGGTCTGTTTCGGGGACGCTTTGAGACGGTGGATGCAAAAGCGCTTATTCCCGACGACAATCTGGAAGGGTGGGGCGCGTTAAATGTGGAAAAAGCGAGATTCGACGGAGCGCAATTAATTCTTGCCGACGGCGATTTTCGCGTAACCCGCGGAATCGTAAGCCGGAAACTTCTGGAAAATTTTATGGCCGCAACGCAGCTTACCGCAAGAGGCATACCGGAACCGGGAGAAAAACTTACGTTTAACGAACTGGCGTTTCGTTTTCAAATACGAGATGGACAAATGCAGATTTTTGGAAACTGCCAGGGATTCGGCGCCGGAATTTATCTGACGGGAAGCAACGGCCCTATTTTAAGCGAACCAACTTTTCTCCGTCATCCTTTTTCCCGCGCAATGTTCCGGGAAAAAATATTCTCAAAATAACGAAACAGGGCGGAATACCCGATATCCCGCCCCGTAAAATTTACGCTTCGTTATTCTTATCGTCAATTGAATCGTTTACTTCATGATAACGTTTAATAAATTCCCACGCCTGCAGAGGCGTTTCCGCTACGTAGAAAAGGTCAAGATCGTCCTCGGCAATAACGCCGGAATCCACAAGAGCCTCAAAATTAATGATTTTATCCCAAAAATCCTGTTTGCCAAAGAGAATAATAGGAATATGCTGCATCTTTCCAGTTTGACGTAAAGTAAGAGCTTCGAAAAGTTCGTCCAACGTCCCCATCCCGCCTGGAAATGCAACAAGAGCCTTCGCGCGAATGAGGAAATTCATCTTGCGAATAGCAAAATAGTTAAAATGAAAGCAAAATTCCGGCGAAATATACGGATTCGGCTCTTGTTCGCACGGAAGATCAATATTCAGACCAATGGAAGGCGCGCCGACGTCGTACGCTCCGCGATTGGCGGCTTCCATAATTCCTGGACCGCCGCCGGTTATGATGGCGTAATTCCTGCGGGGATCCTTCAAACACTCCTCTGAAACAAGCCGGGAAAATTCCCGCGCCATAACATAGTATTTACTCAACTCAAGGAGTTTTTCCATTCTTCGAACGCGCTTCTGCCGACGAATATCATCCGGTTTCTCATCTAAAAGCATTTGCGCGGCCGTCAAATTATGCTTTGCCTTTTCCGGGTCCGCAATTCGAGCGCTGCCGAAAACCACAATTGTCGAGTTAATATTCTCACGATCAAGCGCCATTTCCGGCTTGAGAGCTTCCATCATCAAACGTACGGGACGAAGTTCCGGCTGATCCATCAGATCATGATCGCGATAAGCAAGTTCGTAACTCTGCGTACATTTCAAGTCAAGAGACGACGGAAGATTCGGATATTCTTCACTCATATTTAGACCTCATAAAATTACCGTATTTGTCCATTTATTTTTATTCTAGCTGAAAAACTTTAAAAAGCAAGGCTTCCCCATCTTTTTTCAGAAAAAATCTCTTTTTATTTTTCCCGCATTTATCCAGAACGCCCTTCCCTTACGCTTTAGCCCGTTTTTAGCGCCCCCCTCTTTATTCTCGTAAAGTCTGCGTCATGTTCGGCGGTCCGTTCATCCGATGAAACGCCCCGGCTCCAACAAAAACGACGACGTTTTACTCTATCGACAGGCCGGCGCCAAAAATACCCGCAAGCGTAAAGCGCGACCTCGGAACGATTTTAAACAGTTAGAATCTAAAAGAAAACGCATTTGCCGCGGCGCGGAAATCTGAAATTTTACGAAAAAAGAACCTTCGTCGTTTTTCAAAAGACCAATCGGAATTTTGGTTCTGTTTACGCGCCGAATCGCCGGGATAAACTCCCCGCGCAACCCCTATCGCCATAAAATAACCCGACGGTTAAACCAAAATCGAATTTGAATCAATGCAATCAGAAAACAGCAACGACGATCAAACAATCCGAAAAGAAACCTGCCCAGATTCAGTTTTCGCGCTCCAATCCCAAACCCAATTCCCGTATTCTCTCCTCGACAATCGGAATAACGACTTTCGGAAGAAATTTCAGAAATTCCTCATGCCCCGCCAGTCCGGCTATCTGTTTTATGAGCGAACTGGAAACGTGCGCCAGGTCGCCGTCGGCAATCATAAACAACGTCTCTACGTTACTTGACAAACGACGATTCGCCATCATCATCGTCAATTCCGCCGGAATATCCGTAATAGGACGCACTCCGCGAATCATCACGTTCGCGCCGCACTCTTCAACAAAACGGACGGCCAACCCGCTAAACGTTCGAATTTCAATGTTCGGCAGATGTTTCGTGGAAAGACGAATCATCTCCATACGTTCTTCCGTCGTGAAAAGATGTTTCTTCTCAAGATTAACGCCTATTCCAACGATCAATTTATCGAAAATACGACTTACCCGTTCCATGATATCAAGGTGACCAAGAGTGATCGGATCAAAAGAACCGGGATAAATTGCAATTCCAGGTTTACTCATCAATCTGCCTTTCCAGAAATTTCTCAAAATTTAAAGAAAGAATCAATAAATAAAAAAAAGCCCGACGGCTTCATTCCATAAGAAACAAAGATTCCAGAATAAAATGTCCGCAAACCATTTATTTAAAATAAAAAGCGGGGCAGACGCCGAAAATCGACTGTCTGCCGTGCTTTCATTCTAAAATCAGCCAGCGTTTTTGGCGGCTTTAATGCACGCAGACAAACGAGACTTCCAACGGGAAACAGTATTTTTATGGACGATACGTTTCGCGGCAGCCCGGTCAAGATTTTTGCAGGCAAGTTTGAAATTGGTGTTGGCCAACTCAATATTACCTTCTGCAACGGCGGCGCGAACACTGCGGCAGTTACGGCGAAGAGTACGTTTAATAGCTAAGTTGGTCTTTTTTCTGGCTTCGTTCTGACGAAGACGTTTTTTAGCGCTCTTGATATTCGGCATGATTCGTCGAAATCGCTCCTGTAAAACAATAAAATGAAATTATTAACCTGAATTTTGAGTTGCTTTTTATCAAAAGTTAATCAAAATCCTTTTTACCCGAATAAAAGCATTCCCAAAATCCAAACAGACTTGGGAAATGTTGATTCCACAAGACCAGAAAACGCCGGAATTTCTTCGACGCATGGGCCTCGTCGGCCATGGTTGCCCCGAAAGATAAAATCTCCGAAATAAAAACGTTTTCCGCTCAGACCGGACAAGCGTCGCGCGTCGGCCGGTCACACTTGTTCGTTCCGCAACTGCTCGACCTTTGCAAGCAATTCCGATACGTCTTTGAAGCTGAAATCCATATCCGCCAGCTTCGTCAGAAAATCGTTGGCCTGTTCGTAATCTTTGAGCGCCATCGCGAGTTTTCCGGCCAGATAATACGCTTTTTTCTTATTTTCGGCGTCTCTGTCGGGGATTTTCTCGATCGCTTCATGAAAATTACTCATGGCCAAACTGTACTGCTTGATCCCCTGGAAACATTGTCCAAGAGCCAGACAGGACAAACCGGCGCGGCGCGGTTCCTTTTTGGAAATCTGGAATTGCTTGATCGCTTCGTCGTTATCGCCCTTCATCTGATAACGCAACCCCAGATCGTATTTAAAACCGAGGTTATTCGGATAACGTTCGCATCGATTTTTCCAAATACCAAGCTCCGTTTCGTTCATTTCCAGACGCAATTTCTTCCATTCGTCGCTGTTCTTATCGACGCGCGACATTTTTTGACGCATACGGCGAATCTGGACGTCCTCAAGTTTATCCTGAAGCCCGTCGCCGGGACCGCAGTTTTCCACGCCGCGCGTAAGAACGTCTTCCGCTTTGGTGAAATTTTCCACCTGAATATAAATATCGGCCAACTCGATATAACGCGAAGAGTTTTTCGGCTGCTGGCTGATCTGCGCTTCAAGCAATTCTTCGTGCGTCATTTCCTTCGTGGAGCCGGACTCGTTCTTCACGACGACCGTAGATTTGGCGTCTTTGGCTTTTTCCGCGGTATATCCAGACTCGCTAATGGTACGGGCAACCGTAAGACGGCTCATAATGAGACCGACTTCCGGATCGTTCGGTTTCAGCTCGTCCACGCGGCGCCAACATTGATACGCGTCGTTTACGCGCCCCAAAGTTTCCAGGTTTTCGCCGCAGAAACGATTCACGGCGACGTCTTTCGGCGCGCCTTCAAGCATCATGCGCAGATAGAGAAGCGGAACGTCGGTAAAACCCATATTCATCGTGGCCGTAACCAGGAATTTCAGGGTCGCGAAATCCCACGGATTCCAAATCAGCCCTTTGACTCCAGCCTCGGAAGCCGCGTACCATTCCCCTTTTCCACAGGCCTTTTTAGCCGCGCCTTTCGAACCCATCATTTTCAGGAAGGCCATTGGATGCCCCTTCCCCCGGGCTTTATCATATTTTGCGCGCAGAGTATCGAGCAGACCTTTGACATACTGAACGTTCCCCGGATCGGCAATAACGCATTGAAGCAGAAGTTCCACCGCGTAATCGTAGCTCTTCTGACCGCTTTTCTGTATTCCGATATCGAACGTCTTCTGGAGCTGTTTGCGACGCGCCGGTGAAATCTCGGGAGGAGCCGCTTTCGCATTCGCAGTCTCCGCCGCCGGTTCTTCTACTCGAGCCGCATCCGCAGCTTCAATCTGTTCCATCTTTTTTCTGGCCATAATCCTTCGATTCCCGTAAGTTTAGCGCCCCCAATTTTTGACACTAAAATAAATATCACATATTTTACCACATTTTGGATTTTTTTCAAGCGGGGAGGCGCGTTTGCCTGAAAAAACTTTCCCAATTTACCAACAGAAGCTTTTCAATCCGTATTTTTAAGGGTAAAACTGCATTCTCATTTGTGAAAAACCCCCTGGCGTTCCAAATTTTAGCAAAATTCGGAAAAGATTTTTCATAAATATTTCACAAATTCACGTTTGAGACTTCTTTGAATATCCAACCGTTCCTGTCCGCTGAAACCAGACCAGTCTATTTCGCTTTACGCAAACCGCGGGGTTAATGTTTTTGAATGGTTATTTTTCCAGAAACATCAGGTTTTCCTCTTTCTTCACGGCCGCCCCCAAACGGCGGGCGAAACGTTTTCAACGGCGGAACAAGCGGTCAAAAGCCTCCGTATCCGAAGAAACGCCGGAAACTTCGCGATAAAGCCGACGTCTCCCGATTATCGATTTTACTCTCCGAAAAACGTTTTGTCAAGAGGCGCAAACGGCGATAAAGCGTATTTTCATAATATTTTCTCATCCAACGAAAATATTATGCGCGTCCCCCTTGAAAAATTCCCGCGCGTTTGCTAAAATTATTTTTTAAAGATTATTTTATTCGCCATACGCGATTCACCCTTCAAACCCACGAGGCTTCAATCATGAAAGAAAAAATCTCTCCGTCCCGCCGTGATTTTATGGCTGTTTCCGGCGCCGCGCTCGCCGCGGGTTCGCTTCTGACCGCTCAACTTTCCGCCGAAGAAAAGGCCGCGGACAAATCGGCTCCCGGCTCGCTCTTTTCTTCCCCCGTTATTCTTCAGAATCCGACGGAAACCTCCGTTACCGCGGTATGGACCGTTTCCAGTTTCGCAACCGGTTGGATCGAATACGGAACGGCTCCCGACAAACTGGACCGGAAATCCTGCGGCGCCGTCTACGGTTTGAAGCCCTATTCGGACCGCGTTATCCGCATTGCGATCGACGGTCTGAAACCGAATACGGAGTATTTCTACCGCGCGGCCGTTTCCGCCGTCGATTTCCGCGGCGCGTATAATATCCAGCCTTCCCCGGACGTGGAATACGGCAAGGTTCTTTCATTTAAGACGCCGGGCCCCGACGCGAAAACGGCCAGTTTCGCCGTCGTCAACGACACGCACCAGGTTCAGGAAGTCATGGCGAAGGAATTTGCGAAAATCAGAGAGCTGAAACCGGACTACACTTTCTGGAACGGAGACTCCGTCAATTCGGTTGAAGGACACGACATGCTGCTGCGCAGCGTTCTTTTCCCCGCAAACTGCGAAATCGCGAACGATCATCCGCTCCTCTTTTCGCGCGGAAATCACGATACGCGGGGGCGCTGGGCAAGATACTACCCGGAATATCTCACGCCGTGGAAGCAGGACGATCCGGAATTCGACGGTCTCGGCTACTCGTTCGTCGTTCGCCACGGCGATTTGGCGATGATTGGTCTCGACACCGGCGAAGACAAACCCGACTTCCGCAAGGAATGGGGCGGACTGGCCGAATTTGAACCGTACATTGAAAAACAGGGCGAATGGCTCAAAAAGGCCCTGAATTCCGAAAAGGTGAAAACGGCAAAATTTGTCGTGGTATTCTGCCACATCCCGCTTTTCGACCCCAGACCCAACGCAAACCCCGGAACGCTGGAAACCGGTTTTTCCGACTGGAAAAAACTCGGCGCCGACTTCTGGGGACAGGCGATCCAGGACGCGGGCGTTCAGCTCGTCGTCGCGGCCCACGTCCACAGACATCGTATCGACGAACCGACGGCGGATCGGCGTTGGACGCAGATTACCGGCGGAGGCTGTTCGCTGAAAGACGCGACGGTCATTCACGGAGCCGTCGCCGATGGGAAACTCAAGGTTACCGTTTACCGGGCCGATACCGGAGAAATCCTTTCCGAACGTACGTTTGAACCGCGCGCCTGCTGATTTTCTCCGCTGTTCGACGCCTTACGGACCAATCGGGGGCGAGCCTTTCGCCTCCGATTTTATGAAAAATGACCGACATTTCAGAAAAAAAAGCTCTATTAAGAAAACGTCTCCGTTCCGCCCGCGCCAGTATCGCAAATCATACGGAGCGCAGTCGGAAGGCGTGCGCAAACCTGACGCGCGTTCCCGGGTGGCCGAAGGCGCGGAACGTTCTGGTTTACGTCGCTTACCGGTCCGAGTTGGAAACCGATTCGCTGATTCAAACTCTCCTGAACGATCCGGGCAAACGGTGCGTCGTACCGCAATGTCTCCCGACCGGGCGTCTGAAACTCGTTGAAATCCGTTCGCTGGACGAATTGTCCCCGGGGGCTTACGGAATCCCGGAACCGCGTCCCGACGTAAGCGGCGACCCGGCGAGAATACGGACGCCGCGGGAAATTGACTTTGCGGTTCTCCCCGGCGTCGGGTTCGACGAAAAAGGGCGCCGGCTGGGCCAGGGGGGGGGATACTACGACCGGCTTCTTCCCGCGTTTCGTCGGGAGACCGCCGTCGCAGGACTGGCGTTTGAATGTCAGATCCTTCCGGAAATCTGCGTGGAAAGTCACGACCTGGGGGTGCAATACGTCGTCACAGAGGAAAGGATCCTCGTCGGCCGGACGCCGCGGGTCTGGGGTATCGTCGGCGGAATCGCGTGCGGGAAGTCTTTCGTTTCCAATTTTTTCCGCGAACACGGAATCCCCGTCTTCGACGCCGACCAATTCGGGCATTCGCTCTACGAAAGAGCCGACGTCCAGAAAAAACTGACGGAACGCTGGGGCGGGAGCGTCCTGACGCCGGACGGAGCCTTCGACCGGAAAAAAATCGCGCAAATCGTCTTCGCGCCCGCGCCCGACGGGGAAAAATCGCCGGAGCTGATCTTTCTCGACAATCTCTTTCATCCTCTCGTTCGCCGGGGGTGGACGGAGTTTTGCGAAAATGCGCGGCGCGAGGGGGAAAAAGCCGTTATCCTGGACGCGCCCCTCCTTCTGGAAACCGGCTGGCAGACCGAATGCGACCGGATTCTGTTCGTGGACGCGCCCCGCGGCGTACAGATTCAATTTGCAAAAAAAAGAGGCTGGTCGCTGGAACAACTGGAAGCGCGGGAGAGAAACCAGTTTCCCATTCTGGAAAAAAGAAAAGCGGCGGACTTCGTCGTCGCCAATACCGGCGGAGAAGAGACGCCGCTCATTCTGAAACAATATCTGAAAATCATTCGGGACGAAATTTAGGCAAAATCAGAACGGAAGGGAAACCGCCTGTTCGTCGTTTCTTTCGCAAAGGTACTGGTGAACGGTCGAATCAATCGAATAACTGACCCGATGCACGGAGCCGTCCGCCATGGATATTCCAAACGCGCCCGCGTGCGGACTGCCGAATTCGCTGCTCCCGTCGTAACCCCGGCGGTCCTGACGGGGAACGACTTTCGTAACGCGGCAGCTGTCGTCGTCAACTCCCGTCCAGGTAATATGGTCGTCCCCTCTTCCCTTGCCCGTTTCGTAACTGTCCACATTAAGATATTTCTCGCCGTAAAGATACGTACTGCTTGAACCGTCGTAGATATCCGACGCCGTCACGGCGCTGCGGAAGAAAACGAGTCCCTTGCACGACGCCGCCTGACTGCTCTGCTCCATCTGCGAGGCGTAGGTTTTGCGGCTGTCGTAGCCGTCGTTTCCGGAACCGTTCGCGCAGTTGCCCGCATAATCCAGTTTGCACACTGAACTGACGGAATTACTGTTGTAGCCGTGCGTGTATCCGGGATAAGTCTTCGCTTTGCGTCTTGACGGACAAATAAAAATCCCAACCGGCGTCGCCGCCCGCGTCGCGTTCGCCTTCTTTACTCCGTCGCTCTCGCTCGCGACGCCGTCCGCCCCGAGTTCGTAAAGAGCCGTCTGCTCCATAAACGGCAGCAACGAAAACGCCCAGCCGCCGGGCTGAGTATCGCCCGCTCCGCAATCGGGATCCCCTTCCCACGCGCGGCCGAATCCCCCGGAGGGATAGCACATATTCAGCGAAAGGTGGGCCATCGCCGCCGTCGCCATCTGTTTCAGATTATTTCCG
>CAZWOV010000046.1:0-12157 GCA_964635645.1 uncultured Planctomycetaceae bacterium
CGGGCCGATTTTTTCGGAACGTCGAATCGTAGTCGAATCAAACGGCTTCGCGGAACGTTTGTGGAAAATCGTCCCGCAATCTGCGAACGCGCCAAAATTTTCGCTCAAACGACAAACGCTATTCCGGCGAAAACGTCGTTTGCTTTGTAGCCGAAGCTCTCGATATGAACCCAGAGCGTCTCGCAGGAACGAAACGCCTCCGGAATTTCGTAAACGGCAACGTCGCCGGAAAGCTTTTGGAGGAATTTGACCTCCGTCTTACGTTGACCTTTCTCCGAAACGAAGACATGCCGGGCGGTATCGGCCGGTTTTTCTCCGTTGAATGAAGAATCCAGCCGTCCCAGAATCGCAATGCGGCTCGCGTCCGTTGGAACCGACGCGGGAGTCGCGCTGACCGTAATTTCTTTCAGGTAAAAGACGTAGCTTCCGCAATCCGCGCCGGTCAGAGAATGAACGTTAATCGACGCGCTCCCCATCAGAGAATACGCCAAAAGGTCGTCCTCGGCAAAGGCCTCGAACGGGCGTAAAATTCTTTGCGCCGTTTTGTCCGACGGACGGCGGAAAGCCGGATACGGCGAAAACGTTCCGTTCGGATTTCTCCGAATCCGCGCCGCGAGCTTTCCATCGGCCAAACAGTAAATCCAGTAGGCGCACCCTTCCCGTTTCCAACCGCCGGCGCACGAAATATGAACAAATTCATGGAGATACGTTTTTGAAAGGCGGAAATTTCTTTCCCGGTCGCAGTGTTCGTGTCCGGCCAAAAGAATCGTTTCCCCCGTTCGCTTTTCAAGCAAATCCGGAAATTCCACCGTAAACCCGCGCTCGTTCGAAAATCCTAACGGTTGATGAACGGCCAGGAAGAGCGTCGCGTCGTTGGGAACCTTCGCGACTTCCGACTTCATCCATTCAAGTTGTTCCGGGGAAGGCGAAGCGTCGTGTCCGCCGTTCAAAAACATAAAATACGCTCCGCAAGCCTGAAACGCATAGTACGGCTTCATCCCCAGTTTTTCGCAACAGAAACCCGATTCGTACTCGCGCGGCTGGGTATCGTGATTGCCAGGAATGAGTTTCAATGAAAGCCCCGACGCCAACGAATCAAGATCCGACTTAAGCAGAGCGTACTCTTCCGACGCGCTTTTTTCGTTTCCGTTATTCCCAAAACAGTGAGAACGGGAACAGATCAAATCGCCGAGAACTCCCACGAATTCCGGACGGGGATTCATCGCTGAACACTCGGCCAACAGCGTCCGAAACGCTTCCTGATGTTTCGGCTGATTCTGCGAATAGTGAATGTCCGTTCCAATAACAAAAAAGGAATTTCCCGGTTTTTTCGGATCAAAACCGACCTCGCTCAACGCGGCGCCGAAAGACGCCGCCGGCGCGGCCCAGACATACGGAGAATAAAGCGCTAACGCGCCGCCGACTGTTACCGTCTGCAAAAAATCCCGTCTTTTCATAAAAAACACCTCCTTAACGCTCGTCTCAATCGTCGGTAAAAATCCCTTAAAACGAATTTTGCGAATTACTTTTTTATTCGTTATTTTACCCGCCGCGGTTAATTGCTGATTGCAAATTTCTCTTGCTAATTGTCAAGCTCCTCCCACCGTTCGTAGAGTTTTTCCAACTCCTGCTGAACCTTCTCCGCCTCGCGGGTAAGCGCGATGAATCCCGCTTCGTCTTTCTGGAAGAAATCCGGCTCGGCAAGCCGTCGATTAATCTCTTCCATCTGATTTTCCATCTCCTCAATCAAAACGGGCAACTTTTCCAATTCCAGCTTCTCGTGATACGTCAGACGCTTTTCCGGCGATTTCGTACGTGCCGAAGAACTCGAATCGACCGACCCGGCGGAACGGCTTACGGCGTTTTGTTTCGCGGCCTTTTCCATCTCTTTTTTCTGAGTGCGCGCCAAACGTTCTTCTTCTGCCAGTTTTTCCCGACGGCTCTGTTCATACCAGTCGTCGTATCCGCCGACGTACTCTTTAACCCGTCCGTTTCCCTCGAAAACAAGCGTAGACGTCGCGACGTTATTCACAAATTCGCGGTCGTGACTCACCAGAAGCAGCGTACCCGGATACTGCGACAGCTTTTCCTCGAGAAGATCCAGCGTTTCCATATCCAAATCGTTTGTCGGTTCGTCCATAACCAGGATATTGGACGGTTTCGCAAATAATTTTGCTAACAGCAGACGGTTTTTCTCCCCTCCGGAAAGAAATTTGACCGGCATCTTGGCTCGTTCTTCTGAAAAAAGAAAATCGCGAAGATAACCGAGAACATGCTGTTTCCGACCATTAATCGTAACGTGCGTAGAACCGTCGTTCACGTTATCCAAAACGGATTCCTCGTCGTTTAACGTTGCGTGAAGCTGATCAAAATACGCGATCTGGAGCTGCGTCCCATGTCGGACTTCGCCGGCGTCCGGAGGCAGTTCGCCCAGTAAAAGGCGCAAAAGCGTCGTCTTTCCTACGCCGTTTGGACCAAGAATCCCAATTCGATCCTTACGCATTATCTGAATCGTCAGAGAATCCACAATCGGAAATTCGCCTTTTTCTCCACGAAATGCAAACGAAAGATTTTTTGTTTGAAGAACCAGACGCCCCGAAATCAGACCTTCCTGAATCTGAAGTTTCGCCGTCCCGGGATCTTTTCGAATCAATTCGGCTTCGCGCCGCATCTGTTTCAACGCGCGAACTCGCCCTTCGTTGCGCGTCCGACGGGCCATAATGCCGGTGCGAATCCAGATTTCCTCCTGCGCAAGTTTCTTTTGAAAATGCTCAAGCTCCTTTTCCTCCGCGTGAAGGCGTTGCTCTTTCCGCTCGAGATACGCGTCGTATCCGCAATCATACCGGAAAAGACGGCCGCGGTCCAATTCCCAGATCGACGTCGCGATACGACGCAGAAACATACGGTCATGCGTGACAAAAAGAACCGTCTTTTCGTATTTTTTCAAAAACTCTTCAAGCCAGAGAATCGAATTAATGTCAAGATGGTTCGTCGGTTCGTCCAGTAAAAGAACGTCCGGTTCCGCCACTGCGGCGCGCGCAAAAAGAACGCGCCGTCTTTTACCGGTGGAAAGCGTACCCGCCTCCGTTTCGCCGTCTATCCCGATCTTCTGAAGTGCGCTCTCGACTTTCCGCTGCGACTCCCATGCTCCGCAAACCTCAAGCTCGTGTTGAAGACGGTCCATTTCTTTCTGAAGGGATTCCGCCCGCTGCAAATCGCCCGATTCATAGGCCTGAACCATTCCGGACGTCGCCGCGCGGTAACGAACGAGAAGCTCGCCGTCTTTTTTCAATCCGGACGTAACGATATCCGCAACGCGACCGACCAGATTTACCGGAGGCTCCTGAGTCAGAAGCTCCGTCTGAAGGCCCTGCGAACGAACGACTTCGCCGGAATCCGGAGACTGCTCCTGATTAAGAATTTTCAGAAGCGTCGATTTTCCCGCCCCGTTTCGACCGATCAGGGCAATCTTTTCACCCGGCTCCACCGTCATATTGACGCGATCAAGAAGCGGAGGATAACCGTGCGCAAAGCAAACGTCTCGTAGAATAAATTGAGCCATACCAATTTTGAAATCAATCGGGAATAAATAAGAAAACGGCTGAAATTTTCCTTTTCGAAAAATACCTTTTTATTTTCAGTATATCAGATTTTTTCCTTTACGCAAGACGGGGGCGAAAAATTTCTCCCGACTAATTCCAAAAGAAGACCTTCGCGCGATATTCAGAAAACGCCTCTCCCTTTCCCCTACTCCTTCGCCAGCCGCTACGTCTTATCCAAACGGCGCCGGGATTGCGTTGAAATTTCAAAATTTAAAAAATTTTTTTAAAATTTCATTTTTTTTAGCGCAAAATTCACAAAATTGGAGTAAAATAAAAAACAAATATGAGTTGAATTTTTAATATAGGAGGCGGTTTCTGTGACTTTCAAAACAATTTCCCGTTTTCAATTCGATAGAGTTCAGACTAACGCCAAGGTAAAACGCGCGCTTTCCCTTCTCGCGTCTTTAGCTTTCTCTCTCCCCGGCTCAACCCTCTCCGCCGCGGACGTTACTCTCTCGGGCGACAACAATTCAGGGTATTCCTGGGGCGTTGCCGATGAAGTTCTCAACGTCGCGTTAGACGGCTCCAACAAATTCTCCGGGAAGCTCAACGTCACGGCCGGAACCGTGAAACTTGCTTCCAATTATGCGGAAAATACCTTTGGTTCCGGAGCTGAAATTATTCTGGGGACGGGAACGACGTTCGATTTCAACGGAGCGTATCTTAAACCGGCCTCGATCACGACTCTCGGAGCCGCGATAATTACTTCCTCCCAGCAGAATACTCAAAAAGGTCTCGGCGCAATTACCATGGGCGGCGACCTGACGCTGAACGCTTCCAAACGTTACTGTCTTGAAGTCGGCGTCAACGGCAACGGACACGACGTCGTTAAAACCGGAACAAATGAAATCGTCGTAAAAACGGACCTCGTAAACGTTAACGCCCTCTATATTAAGGAAGGGACCTGGGCGGTTGAAAACAGCGTAACAGGATTAGGCGACGGAACGGTTTATCTTGAAAACGGAGTTCTGAAAATCTGGGGAAGCGGAAGAAACGTCTCCTTCGGTACGCTCGTCTACCGCGGTGGAAACGTCAACGTCTACACTGACGGATACTCCGGAAAAATCAGCCTCGCCGGAAATATTGTTCTGGAAGAAGATAACGCTAAATTCAACGTTTCCGCTACTACGCTCTTCACCGGAGACCTGTCCGGCGCTGACAAAACCCTCGTCCATGCCGCTATCGTTACTCCCGGAGCCAACGGCGACGGGAAGGAACAAACCGGCGTCTGGACTTTTGCCGGCGTCTCCGCCGAAGATAAAGGCGCGGTTACTCTGAAAAACTTCCAGCTCACGACGCGCGATTCCGAAATTATTCTTGGCGATTATGCCGAGTGGAACATCTCCGGAGCCGTGGAAGGAAAATCGACGGGACACAAATTCACCGTCGGACCCAACGCTTCGCTTACCGCCGCCGAACTTAAGGGCATGAAAACCCTTACGGTCAACGGAACCGTGAACGTCGGTTCTCTCGTCATGAATCAGGCGGACGGAATCCTGACCATTGGAACGGCTACGAACCTCGACTCGCTCGCATTCACTCAGTCTACCGCCTTGATTGCCAACGCGGATCTCGCCGCTGAAAACGTTTCCATCGACGAGGGAATTACGGTCGAAAAAACCGGAACCGGCGTTTTCTCCATCGGAACGGCTTTGACAGGAAAAGGGAACCTGATTATTTCCGAAGGTACGCTAACCCAGTCCTCAAACGGCGATCCCCTCGACGCGTTCCAGGGGTCCGTTACCATTGGAGCAAACGGAGTTCTGGATCTCAACGGCAAACACGCCCAAAACGGAAGTCCGATTAAAATGCTCGACGGCGCGACGGTCACAAACTCCAGAAACGACAGTACCGTCTACTGGGGAGGCCTCCTCCTTGACGTCGAAAACGGGGCTGAAATTACGCTTGACGGAAAAAATCGATACGCGGTCGCGTTTCACAACGGCACGGCAAACGGCGCGACGGTTAACGTTACCAATTCAAATTACCTTTACGTATCGTCTCCGGTAAAAAACGTTTCTTTCAACATCACCGGCGTACTGGGACTCGAGGGAAAGAACGTCTTTAACGCCTCCGAAGGAAACGACGTTTTCGTCGTTATCGCCGACGGCGGTCGAATTACCTCGTGGACCGGCGTCGGCGAACACGTTCAATCCGTAACGCAGATAACGATCAATAACGGGTCGATTAACGGTAGCGGAAACCTTGTTTTTAACGGAAACGTGCTTCTCGAGGGCGTCGCGACTTTGGGAACCCCGCTGTTTTCCACCAATAATCTGAATTACCGCTCCACCCTCCGTTTCAATGGCGACGTTTCAGGAAATCAGACGATCGCCGCCAATGGACCGGGCGAACTTTCATTCTTTGGCAACGTTAACGTTGGAACGGTGAACCTTAACGACGGCGCGCTCATCGTAGGAGGCGGAACGTTCAAAGCCAACGCGATTAACGTCAAAAAATCCTATTCGAAAGAAACTCTTTCCGGAGGAACTTACGAAACCGGTTTAATCATTGACGGAGGAACGCTGGAGAGTCCCGCGTCGTTCAACGCCGAAAGTCAGACGATTCTCATGCGTGGAAATTCCAGCGAAATGAAACTTGGCGGAAAGGTCGTCGATAACGCGCAAACCGTCTACCAAATAGGCGGCGGAACCCTTACGCTCGACGACAATGTCGCTCTTAACGGGCAGGTTCAACTGAACGAAAACGCCGTCATGAAAATCGGATTCAGCGACGCCGTTCCCGCCTCCGTCTCGCTGAATTCCGACCTCAGTCTGCTTGACGGTGAAATTGTTTTCGACGTCTTTTCAACCATGAGTTTTGACCAGCTCCACGTCAAATCCAGCGACGTTTTGGCGGGCGCCTCAATCACGCTCGATCCCCATTCCGACGCCCCCTTCACCGAGATGATTCCGATCATTCTCAGCGATTCTATCGACGCGTTGAATTTTACCCTTACCAATTCCGGTTGGGATCTGGCTCTTGGCAACGGCGTCGTTTACGCATACGAAACGAGTTCCGTTCCAGAACCCGCTTCATGGATTCTCGGTATCCTGACCGGCGTTGGAATCGCTTTAAGCCGCCGAAAAAATAGCCGAAAAAAATAATCGTTCGGCAAACGCGGCTTGCCCAAACGAACAGAGTGCGAAAAGAGTCCGCCGACTATTTAGTCCGCCTGCCTCCTAAACCGGTCGCGATGTTTTTGTTTCGTTTTGATTCCAAAAGTTTCCTGAATCATCCTTTTGCCCTAAAATCTGAATCATGAAAATTGCCAAATCAAAATTTTTCACTACTTTAACGGCGGCGTTAACCGTCGGCGCCGTATCCTTAAATTCCGCCTTTGCCGCCGACTACTCCCGCGTCGGTTCTGGGAATTGGTCCGACGCCGTCTGGACCGTAGACGGAATCGGCAATCAAACCTGGGTGAACGGCAACCAGGCAGTCATTACCGTCGCAAATGAAAACGAGTTGACTCTCAATTCTGAGGTTTCGCTCGCCGGTATCGCGTTTAGCGGACTTGGAGCCTCTGAATCCGCCTCGTTTACCGGAAATCAGACGCTTGCGTTCACCGGCGATTCCGCCGTATTCAACGTCGCCAACGGCGTTTTAGACGTATCCGCCGCTCTTGCCGGAACCTTTGTGAAAACCGGCGCGGGAACGCTGAATCTGACGGCCGTCAAAACCAGTACGACGCCAATCTACGTTCAGGAAGGCGCGCTGAAAGTTTCCGTCGGCGAATTTGGAAATCAGGGCTTAAAAAACACTTCCGTCAATCTTGCGCCGGGAACGCATATTGAACTCGCCCACTATTTTGCTTTCGGCAGCGGAACGATTGTTGCCGACAATGCGCTGATTCATCTTTCAGGCGACAACTATCTTAACCGAATCACCCTTAAAAACGGAGCGCGAATCACTGCGAAAAACGGTTCGCCAGGACAGAACGACGATAACAGTTACCGCGTCGGATTCAATTACGGCGGAGTGAACGATCCGACGCTTAACGTCGAAGGAACCTCCGGGTCGACCATCGACGCGGGAATTACCATGGTCCGCGGCGGAAACGGATACTACACGCTGAACGTCGCTTCTACCGGCGACGCCTCCGGCGTCGATTTAACCATTAATGGAAAAATATTCGACTATTCAAGCGAAGTTGGGCTTAAACTCAAAAAAACCGGCGCGGGAACGTTGAAACTCGCTAATAATGCGAACTCCTGGGTCTCCGGTTTTGCCATTGAAGGCGGTACGGTCATCCTCGCCGCAAACAACGCGGGAGGAAAAGGCGAAGTCGTCGCCGCAGACGGAACTTCGCTCGTCCTGACGCAGGGAATTACCGCAAGCCTTAAAAGCCTTACCGGAGGAATCGCAATTTCCGCCGAAGGTTCCGGCGCAACGCTCGTTCTGGGATCCGGTATTGCCGACGCCGCGCATACCATGACGCTTTCCAGCTCCGTCGGTTCGAACGTTACCCTCGTAAAAGAAGGCGCGGGAACGCTTGAACTCACGCAAACGCCCGGACAAATCGCAAGCCTTACGATTAACGAAGGAACCTTTGCCATCGCCAGCGAAACTTCCACTTACAGCGACAAAGGATTTGGAAACGCGCCCATTCTGGTCAATAAAAACGCTATTTTCAATATTGCCGCGCAATTTGCCATAAAGGGAAGCCCGATCACGCTTGACGGCGGTTCCATTAACGTTGCCGCCGCGCAACTGTATCTGAACGACCTGACGCTTAAAAACGGCGCGTCCATTACCGCAAACTCCGACTCTACCCACAACGCCGACGGAAACAGCTTCCGCGTCGGGAATAACTACGGAACAGGCAAGAACCCCGTTACCGTCGTTTCCGGAACCTCCGCTTCCTCTATCGACGCCAACATCGTTCTGACTGCTCACGGAAGCTCGCAGTGGAATTTAACGGTTAACTCTACCGGAGACTCTTCCGGCGTCGACCTTATCGTCTCCGGACAGCTCCGCGACTATGCGAACAAGACCGATCAGGCGATTCCAATTGTCAAAAACGGCTCGGGATCCGTTCGATTCGCCAACGAAGCCAATACCTGGACGCTCGGCGCGACCATCTCGGAAGGAACGGTTCAGCTTGCCGGAACTCAGGCCGCCGGTTTTGGAGATTGGAACCTGAACGGCGCCGCCGCGCTTGACCTTCTTGCCAGCGACGCCGGCGGAGCCGGAACATATTACGTTAAATCGATTACCGGAAACGGGAAAATTACCGCTTCCAAAGGAGCCGCAAAACTTATTCTGGGAAAAGTCGTCGCGGCGGACGGAACAGCATACGAAAGCGGCGACTTCAATCTTGCCGCCCAGATCGCCGCCGGAGTTACCCTTGAAAAAGTCGGTTCAAACACGCTCGTCTACAGTCGGGACAATGGAAATCAAACCGCTTTTGACGCGCTCATTATTTCCGAGGGAACCGTATCTCTCAAATCTGAAGGCTCGGCCGTCCATGCCGCCGCGGCCTACGGAAGCCTGGGAGCCACTCCAATCACCGTTACCAACTCCGGAAAACTTGTCGTCGCAAAATCCTGGAATCTTCAGGGAACTCCTCTTACCGTCGTCGGCGAAGACGCTGGATTTGAACTCCAGGCTTCCCAATACGCTAACCGCGTTACTCTGGTTGACGGCGCCGACGCCGTTGGAAACGAGTACCGCGTCGGGTACACTACGTTCGCGCCTGTTTTGAACGTTCAGGGAAACGGTTCCGGTTCGGAAATCTCCGTCGCTACGTTTATGCTCATCAATAACATAAACGCGATGGATAAGAATTATTTCGACCTGAACGTTCAGGATACCGGAGCCTCCGGCTTTGGAAATCCCGATCTGCGTATTACTTCCACGATTAAAGATCATACCGGACTTGAAGGAATGTCCATCCGGAAAACGGGCGGAGGAACGCTTGAATTAACCAATTCTTCCAACTCGTGGGTCGGAGGAATCGACGTTCGGGAGGGTTCGCTCTGGCTTGCCGAAGGCGCGGCCGGTTCCGGCTCCGTCACTGTCCGAAACGGCGCGCTTGTCGGCGCCGTGCCGACTGCAAACGAAACCTACGCGGAAATTCCCGTCGCAGATTTTGAAGACGGCGCCAGTCTCGGCGTCAAAATAAATTCCGCCGACGTATTCAGCAGATTTACCATCTCGGATATTCCTGATTTCACCGACGGATTCCTGGAAATTTTATTGTCGGACGGCGCCGACGCGGCGACCGACGACCAGTTCAAAATTTCCAATTCGATTCCCGGCGGTTCCGCTGAAGATTTGGATCTTGAAACATGGCTCCTCCCGGAATTCCGTACCGATTGGAATTTGAACTGGTACGCCGACCAGAGCGCCTTAATCCTCAGTATGGACGGAAACGCCGTTCCGGAACCCGCCGCATGGTCCCTGCTTATCCTTGGAGCGCTTGGAATCTGGCGCGTTCGAAGTTTCAGAAAATAAACCGGAAAATAAAAACGTTTACCTACAGAAAAGCGATTGGGAATTACTTGCTTCCGAATCGCTTTTTTGCTAATTTTTCCGGGTTGCTTATTTTTCTTTATCCTTACAAATCCCCCCCCCCGCCAAATGGAACCATTTTCTCCAAAATGCAAAATTTTTGATAACAATTTCGCGTTTTTAGTTGACAATTCTAAAATTCAAGCTAAAATAAAAAAAAATTAAGATTCGATATATTCATGAGGGATTAATATGCAAAAGAATCGTTTCATCTTAAGTTTTTGGAATATTTCCACGACGGCCATTCTTGCCGTGCTTCTTTCTTCGGCAAACGCGGCGGAAATTAACGACTCCGCGTTTAATGCCTCTGAAAATTACGCGGAAAGCGTCGTTTTTGATTTAACGAACTCTCAAACCTACTCCGGCGTTATTTCCGGCGATTCCAGTTCGTTGACTAAAAAAGGATCCGGAACCCTTACTCTTACGGCTGATCAGACGTTCAAAGGCCAAACGGTCATTTCAGGCGGCGCCGTCTCTATCGGAAACGTAAGCCGTCTGGGTTCTACCTCCGGGATTACCCTCTCAAACGGCGGAACTCTGAAATACACGTCAACAAACTCCGCTGCGCTCGCGCCGACGATCGCCATTGCTGCAAACGATTCCGGTACGATCGATTTTAAGACCGCTACGACAAATACTCTTCAAATAACCCTGAACGGAGCCGGAAAGATAACGCTGGCCGGGAACTCAAACAATTCCGGATCCGCCAACGTCTCTTCTTTTTTGATTTCCAATGCCTCTGCCTTTACCGGATCTGTCGAAATTACCGGCGGAAAACTTCGTCTGACGGGAAATTACCCCAATGTCAAGGAGTTCATTCTCAACGGCGGGTCCATCATGAATAACTCGGATATGAATATTAACAGCGAAAACGTAAAAATTACTCCCACGCTGATTTTAGGCGAAAACGGCGGAACGGTTCGCGTCGGTTTTAATAACAGCCGCCTCATTTGGAGCGGAAAAATCACCGGAAGCGGTTTCTTCGGTATTGCGGGCGACTCGGGAACTTTCTGTTTCGCCAATTCCGCCAACGACTTTTCCGGCGGTCTCCAAATCGGCGGCGCCATGAACGGGAACTTTAACACGGTAACAAAAGCGGAGCTTCGCGCCGACAACTCGCTGGGAACCGGCGCCGTTTCGTTCGGAACCGACGCGAACCACCTACTCGACCTCTGCGGATACGATATTTCAGCGACTCCAATCGGCGGCCTCTCGGCGTCCCGCGCCGGCGTTATCGTCAAAAACTCAAAAGACGCCGTCAGCGTTCTGACGATTTGCGTCCCGGAAGGCGAAAACTACTCCTACTGCGGGTCAATGACCGGAAAAATTGACCTTGTCAAAACCGGCTCTGGAACCCAAACTATTTCCGCCTCGGGGCTTGACGGCGCCGTCTCTGCAAAAATCTCGGCGGGAAAACTTCTCCTTCAAAATTGTTCCGAAACCGTCGCAAACGCCTTTACGCTCGACGGCGGGGCGCTTGGCCTTCAGAGAAACTGGGCGGCCGTCCTTTCTGAAAATATCAACGTAACGGCTAACGGCGGAACCGTTGAATGGAACTCCAGCGGCTCAAACGGACTCTCTTTCAAACTCAACGGCTTGGAAACTACAAAGGATACCCGCGTTGTTCTTAAAGCTTCAAATAACGATTCCGGAAACTGTCCGACGTTTGGTCTGACGGGACTCTCCAATTTCAACGGAAAAATTGAAATTTCCGCCGGTAAATTGAATATTACGAACATGAATAATCTGCCTGCAAATGGATTCGTATTCAGCGGCGGAACGCTCATGATTAATATGGGCGGAACGCAGACCTGCGCGGTTCCCATCGACTTGGCAGACAATACTTTCAGCACGATCCGAAACGGTGCAGGCGGAACGCATATCTTCACCGGAAAAATCTCCGGCTCCGGCCAACTCGGTATCTCCGGCGATAACGGAACGACCGTCTTCAAAAATTCCGCGAACGATTTCTCCGGCGGATTAGTCGTCGGAACTCGAAAAAACAGCTACGACCAGTCCTACCGGAGTAAAGTTCAGGC
>CAZWOV010000047.1:0-9471 GCA_964635645.1 uncultured Planctomycetaceae bacterium
AGGAGGCCGCCGGAAGCGGCACGATCAACCTGAACTCCGGCATTTTCTCCGTCAAAACGCTGAATCTCACAAATGGACGCAGCGCGCTGAACCTCAACGGCGGCGCGTTCCTTGCCGAAACGGTTAACGGAAGCATCGCGAACTCCGGGAGCGTCGTCGAAATCGCTTCAAACTTCGACGCCTCGCAATCCGAAATTGAGGCGCTTGCGCAGGGGAAAACCTTCTTCTCCGCAAAACAGCAGGGGACCGTCGGAACCATGACCGTCTCCGGAACCTATGCGCAAACCGCCGGTACGCTCGTTCTCGACGTCGCCGGCGACTCTTCCTACGATAAACTGACCGCCGCCAACTTCAACATTACCGGCGGCGTCCTCAGTATCAACGCGCCGGACGCGCTGCCGTCGAAGGAAACCGTTTACGCCGTCTTTGGCGATTCGCCCGTCGGTACGATTCAGTTCGATTCCGTCACGGCGACGAAAAACGCCTCGCGCTGGATAGTTGAAGACAACGTTTTGTCTTACCGCGCCTCTGAATCATTCGTATGGAAGGGAACGAACGGCTCCGACTGGTCCGAAAAATCCAACTGGAATTCGTCCAGCCAGTTCCTGCCGGATACTCTGGATACCGTTAAAATAGGTTCCAGGTACGCCCAATACGCGAATAAACCCGTTATCTCCGACGGCGACGCCGCGATGTGGAATCTCGCATACCTCAACGGCGGCGAACTCGATATTACCGGCGGGACGCTTACCACGATGGATAGACTCCGCATCGGCAACGAAGATTCCGCTACCCTCAACTTCTCCGGGGGAACCTGGCGCGCGCGAAAAACTAACGGCAACGGCGGAATCATGCTCGCCGCGGCCAAGGGCGACGCCTACTATTCCGAAATGAACGTCGGCGGCTCCGCTTTTCTCCAAAATGAAGCCTGGTTCGGTATCCACGGCTATTCCCGCGGAACCATCAATCAATCCGGAGGAACCGTCGTCAACACATCCGGCTCCATGGTCCAGATCGGCGAAGGCGATTACGAAGCCGTCTATAATCTCACCGGCGGCCGTCTGTATAATTTCAGTAAATTCAACGTCGGAACAAACTTCTCTTATTCGGCGACTTCCGGCAACGGCAAATTGAACGTCGGCGATACCGGCGAATTTTACGGCGGCGGCGAATTGCGCCTTGGACGCGATAGCAACGATAAAAAATACGGTTACGGCGAACTGAATATTTCCGGCGGTCTCGTGTCCGTTCCGCAAATCTCTCTGAATAACGGCGCCCTCAAACTCACCGGCGGGACGCTCGTCGCAGAGAAAATCACAAGAAATGGCTTTACCAACGAAGGCGGGACCATTGAAATTGCCTCCAACTTCCTGACGCAGGATCGATACGACGCCATGTCGGAGGGCGAGAATTACTTCGCGAAATACCAGGACGGATCCGTCGGTACGATGACGGTCAACGGTATCTTCAGACAAATCGACGGTCAAATTGTTATCGATATTATTCAGAACGACGACGGATCTTTCACTTACGATTCCATTATCGCCGAAAATTTCGATATTACCGGCGGCGATCTCTACATTGAACTCCTTGAGCTTCCCGAACCAGGAACGTCCTTTGAAATCTTCAGCATTGCCGGAACGGACGATTTCGGAATGATTGACTTTGAAAATATCTTCTCCTCGGCGGAGGGCGCCCAAATCTGGATTTTGAATGACGGAACGCTGACTTTCCACACTCCCGAATCCGTACCGGAACCGGCAAGCGCCGTTTTGCTTATCCTTGGCGCCGGAATGCTCGTCGGATTACGCAAATGCAGAAAACATTAAATCTGAAAAACGGAGAAAATATGATGATAAAAAAAGGCTTTACGCTGGTTGAACTGCTGGTCGTCATCGCGATCATTGGGATGCTGGTCGGACTTCTTCTTCCAGCCGTCCAGCAGGCTCGCGAAGCCGCGCGGCAAATGCAATGCGGCAACAATCTGAAACAAATGGGACTTGCCGCGCAAAACCATGAAGCAGCGTCCAAATCATATCCTTCCGGAGGCTGGCACTGGCGTGTCGTCGGCGACGCAGATTGGGGATTCGGCGAAAAACAACCCGGCAGCTGGGCTTTCTCGCTTCTCCCTTTCATGGAACAGGACGCGCTCTTTCAATCCGGCGCGAACGGCGACAAAACAAACGCGCCTTCCAGCTCAAAAAAAGAAGGCGCGAAGATTTGCGTGGAAACCCCTATCTCCGCGTTTTACTGTCCGTCAAGACGCGCGCCGAAAACTTATCCGTTTCCAACCGGCGCAAACCATTCGGCTCTCTACAACTGCATAGCGGCGCCGACGCTTGATCAGTGCGGCAAAATCGATTACGCCGGCAATTACGGGAGCAGAACGACCAATCCGCAGGCGCCCAATATGACTCCGGCAACGTATGCCGCGGCCGTCGGATTCGAATGCTCGGATTCTCCGGAAAACGGCGTTATTTATCGTTGCAGTAAAGTAACCGTGGCAAAAATTAAAGACGGAACGACAAACACGTATCTTGTCGGCGAAAAGTATCTTTTACCTTCGGACTATGAAACCGGAAAAAACGATTCCGACAACGAAGGCGCGTTTTTCGGGGCGGTCAACGACGTTCTCCGAACCACATGCGTAACCAGTTCGTCGCGCGGCCAATGTCCCGCTCAGGACCGCTCCGGATACGATACGCCGAAAAACGCTTTCGGCAGTTGCCACGCCGGAGCTTTTGGAATGGCCATGTGCGACGGTTCCGTCCAGCGCGTCAGCTATTCGATCGAACCGGAAACGCACCGACATCTTGGCCAGCGGAACGACGGAGAACCCGTTTCTATTGAATAATCGTCCCTAAACGCCAAACAGGCGGAATTCAAAATCGAATACCGCCTGTTTTCAACTTTCTTCCCGATTCTCTTTAACGCCGAACCGACGCAAGACGTTCGGCAACCAGCAACGCCATCTCTATTGCCTGCTCGTAATTCAGACGGGGATCGACTTCCGTCTGATAGTCTTTTACCAGATCGTCTTCCGTCAGACCGCGGGCGCCGCCCGTACATTCCGTAACATTCTCGCCGGTTAATTCAAAATGAATACCGCCAAGCTGCGTTCCTTCACGATCCAGAATTCGCATAACGCTCAAAAGTTCTTTCAAAATATCGTCGAAATTGCGCGTCTTAAGTCCGTTTGACGTCGAATGCGTATTACCGTGCATCGGATCGCTGATCCAGAGCAGATTTCTCTTGCGTTCCCGAATCGCGGCCACAAGCGGAGGAAGACAATCTTCAACGTTCGACGTTCCGAACCGGCAGATAAGGCAAAGTCTGCCTTTTTCATTTTTCGGATTCAGAATCTCCGTCAGTCGAATTAACTCGTCCGGAGTCATGGTCGGACCAACCTTCACTCCTATCGGATTCGCAATCCCCCTGAAAAATTCAACGTGGGCGCCGTCCAACTGGCGCGTTCGTTCGCCTATCCACGGAAAATGCGTCGTCAGATCATACCAATTCTCACGACGCGGCACTTGACGCGTCTGCGCCGTTTCATATGGAAGATGAAGGCCTTCATGACTACAGTAAAAACGCGATTCCGCCAGAGTGTCGATTTTACCCGCTACGATTTCCATAAAATCAATGGACGTGCTGATCGACTGGAAAATATGCCGGTATTCCCGCGAATGCTCGCTCAAATTAATGAAACCGAGTTCCCAATACTCCGGATGGTGCATATCGGCAAAACCACTCGCAATAAAGCTGCGTATGAAGTTCAGCGTCATAGCGGCGTGAGCGTATCCGCGAATCATATTCCGCGGATCGGGCGTTCGCGCTTCCTGCGTAAATTCCGGACTATTAATAAGCGGTCCGCGATAACTCGGCAACGTTACGCCGTCGCGCGTTTCCGTCTCTTTACTACGCGGTTTTGCGTACTGCCCGGCAATTCGGCCAAGACGAATTACTCTTTTTCTACTACCGTAAATCAGAATGTAACTCATAAGCAGAAGAATCTTCAGCTTATTCGTAATACGGCCGGAGGAACATGCGTCAAACGTTTCAGAACAATCCCCGCCCTGAAGCACAAAGTATTTTCCGTCCTCCGCGGCGGCCAGTTCCCGACGCAGCCGCTCGATTTCACCGCTGGTCACAAGCGGCGGATACTGCGACAACTCCTGCATCGCCGCCATGTATTTTTCGGAATCCGGGTACTCGACCCATTGTTTGATCGGCTTATTTCTCCACGATTCCGGACTCCAATCAGACAAATTCATAGTAATTCCTCGCAATTCATTTCTTTAAGTTTCTTCGTCACTTCACGCACCGACTCTTCCCGGTTCCGGTCAAAGACAAGAACCGTATCCGGCGTAACAATGACCGCCAACTCTTTTACTCCAAAACATGCGACCGTTTTTTGAGGATCCGTGTTTCGAATCGTACACTCCGCAGTATCGACAAGAATCGGCGCCGGCGTTCCGGCGGCGGAAGCAAGCGTATTTCCTGATTCATCCTGCGGAAAAATACGTTCCATGGAACGCCAGGAACCCACGTCGTCCCATGAAAACGACGCGGGAAGAACCAGAATACTTCCTTCCGCGGACGCCGGCTCCATCACGGCGTAATCAATGGAAATACTTTCCATTTTAGGAAACTCGCGCTCCAATGCCGTTTCAAAATCCTCTACGCCTTCCGACTGAATCCGAAGAAGATTTTCAACCGGACCGTAAACTCCCGGTGCAAAACGCTTAAGATTTTCAAGGATAGTTTTCGCCTTCCAGACAAAAATTCCCGCATTCCAGTAAAAAATTCCAGACGCAAGGTATTTTTCAGCCGTCGTTCGGTCCGGTTTTTCGCGAAAACGCAACGCCTTGAACGCCGGAATCTCACCGGTCGTTCCCGCGTCAAATCTTTCTCCGCGTTCAATATATCCGAATGATTCTGCAGGATAAGTCGGCGCGACGCCAAGGGTTACCAGCTTTTCCGGATGCTTTTCTATGAGAGACGCGGCGCGCGCAAGCGTCTTCTGGAAATCGCAAACCGGATAAATCAGATGGTCCGCCGGAAGAAGAACCATTATCGCCTCCGGGTCGCGTTTCAAACACCACAAAGCGCCAAGCGCGACGCACCCTGAAGTATTTCGAGCGCACGGTTCCAGAATTACGCAGTCGGACGGCAATTCCGGAAGCTGCCCGCGTACCGCTCTTTCCAACGATTTTCCCGTCGCGACTCCGATATTTTCCGGTTTGCAAAGCGGCTGAAGACGATCCGCCGTACTTTGCAGAAAAGAGCGATTACCGGAAAGCGTCATCAGCTGCTTCGGAAAATTCCTGCGACTTTCCGGCCACAACCGCGTCCCCGAACCGCCCGCCATAATAATTCCGTAAAGCATTTCCGACTCTCTCCTTTCACGATTCCGCGACTCATTGAATAATTCTGATTATATCCCAAAAATAACATTACGCAAGGATGAGACCTGACAAAATTCACCTAAAAGAGCCTCTTTCAAAAAGGATATTGAAGACGTCTCCCCCAAATAGGCTATATCCGTTTTTTAAATTCGTTTTGTCTTCCTTAAGAAATTCAGAGGAAGTTTCAGCGTTTCGTCACATTTCAGCGCCAATCTGGAAAATTACCGCGCCGGAATACCGTTCCCGAAATTGTTCGATCACGTCGTCGGAGCCGACTTTCGCCAGAGACGGATCGCGTTGACTCACCGTCGCCAGTTTTTCAAGTACGGTTCGACAAAAATCTTCGGTCTCTTCAGATTTAATTAACTCTATTCCATCCCCGGCAATAATCCGAACCCAGATAACGACGGGAGCGCCAAACGTCTGCGGCGCAAATCGATTGCAGAGTTCGTAAACGACGGTCCCCGTCAGTGAAATACTCTTCTCTGCATTCCGGCAATCCGTATCCGTCAAATCCATAATCACCAGCGCCGCCAACGGTATCGCCGCTTCATTTTTGCGCGAAAGCAACATTCCATGCCGTACCGACGCCCTCCAATGAATACGCCGAAAGCCTTCGCCCTCCATCCAGACCTTCAATCCGGCCCATCCTTCCCCGGAATACCGGTTCCCCGACGCCGACGACAAAGCGGCCAGCCGATCCCAAAATTCCTGAACGTCTATCCGCTCCGGAAAAACGGTAATTGTTTTCCGCTCCAACGTATTCTCGTCGGCGCCGAAACGTCTGACAAACGAAAACAGCCCAAACGGATAACTGCACGACAAATCAAATTCCGAAAGTTCATAGACTCCGCGCCTCCGAAATTCCAGAGAATAATGAAGCGACCGGCAGAGTTCCCTTTTTTTCAGTCGGAACTCATGAACTTTCAGCAAACGAAAAATAACCGCCGTTCCTGGAAACGGGTCTGCAACGCAACAGGCCAGGCCGACTCTGCTTCGTGAAATAAGTTCAATTTCACAGGGAGTCTCCTCTTTGGCAAACGTAAATTCCGGAAGCCGCCTCCTGACGCTCGTTTTTCTCAACACAAACCACGGCGCCGCAAAATTCCAGAGCAGGGGACAAAAAAGCGTTCCGGCAAGAAACAGCAACGGATTAGAATGAACGGTATTGGCAACCGCGCACGTCAAAACCAGAATCAGAAAAATGACGGAGCCGGGGGAAAGGGAACTTTTCATAAAAACAGCTCTCCAGCAGTAAATTCGTCGCTACTCTTCTTCCTTCGCGCCGCGCTTTTCAATCTTGTTTATGTGATAAATTTTTCCAGTTTTTAATCCGGCCTTTATCTTTCTTTCAATATTTCGGAATTTCCGGTAAATCGGACTGCTATTTTTAAATTTCTTCCACCTTTTTTTTAACGTCGGTTTTTCCAGACAATCGCGCCACGACGTTTTATCGACGACGTCCAGAAATACTTTTTTCGGCCGCGACGGCGGAAATTCATACGCATCCGGTTTTAACGACGTAATGAAATGAACGATTCCGCGGCATTCCCGAACGCGCGCCCGTTTTTCCTCGTCCTCCAGTTCCTCGATCTGAACGTAGGGATTTATCTGGATATTCCAGCGAGACGGCAATTTCACAATCTCATCTTTTAACACCAGATTCAATCCGTCCTGATCTGGAAATTTTAAATTATCCGTATTGGAAGCGCACCATTGGAAAACTTCTGAAAAAAGCTTTTTTTCCCGTATCCGTTTTAAATCCAGAAGCAGCATTCCCGCGTTAAAATAAAAATCAAGCCCCAATCTTGGTGCGCAACGCTCTTTTCCGCGGGTACGATCGTCGTAATTTTCCACTACGCCCGCGGCTTTTCCGCAAAGATCCTCTCTCCACAGCTCGCGAAGCGAATCCGTAACAACCATATCGCAGTCCAGATAAAGAATTCGATCAAGCTCGGGCAATTCCTCCGGCAAAAGCAGACGTAAATACGTATTTATCCCCCAATAAAGGCATTTCGGCAAACGCTGAAACCTCTCGACGTCCGGTTTCAAAAAAAACAGTTCATGCGGTCGAAACGTCTGAAGTTCGGCAAGACGCTTCTTATTCTGCTCGGAAATTCCATTATCAATAACGTAAAACGCAAAAGAATCGTTTGATTCCGCGGAAATGAGTATCGAGGCGATACAAACGCCGAGATACCTGGAATAATTATCGTCTGAAGCAAACGCGATATGAATTTTATCCCTATGCGCCATAACACAATTCCCGAAAACATCCATCTGAAAAGCGGAAAAAAGCAGGAGAAAAATTTGACTCCTTCTTCTCCCAAAATAAAATTATGAAAAGATTGAGTTGAAATTATACAATAATAACCGTCCGACGTCAAGCGGGAACCCCCCCCCCTCCCCCTTGCGCTTTCCTGAAAATATGTTAAAATTATTCCCACTTCCGGTTTTTTTATGAAAATAATCCATTTTTCTCTATCCCGGAAGGTCGAGTTGTGCGTTTTCCGTCGTTCGCGAGATGGAAAACGCAAAGCGGCAGAGCCGATCGCGTCGAAAAACCTCTTCTTCGAGGGGGAGACAAAATCCCGTTGGGGTAGCGTTCGCGACTCTGAAACTAATGAGTAGAACTTAGATTTTAGTGAGTGGTTCATTATGAAAACGTTCATGGCGAAACCGGCAGATGTAGAACAGGAATGGATCTTGGTCGACGCAACCGACAAAGTGGTTGGCCGTCTTGCTGTCGATATTGCAATGGCTCTTATGGGCAAAGATCGCCCGACGTATACTCCCAACGTTGACGCCGGTCGTTTCGTCGTTGTCATCAACGCCGAAAAAGTTAAATTCACCGGTAAAAAATGGGAACAGAAACGATACACCTGGACGACTGGTTACACTCGTCTGCGCAGCGAAAATGCCGCGACGCGCCTGGAAAAGAATCCTACCGCGATCCTTTCCGAAGCCGTTCGCCGCATGCTTCCGAAAAACAAGCTTGCTGTCAAAATGCTTTCCAAACTGAAGGTCTACGCTGGCAATGAGCATCCCCATCAGGCACAGAACCCGGTGGCCGTTGATATGGGTAATTAATTGAGGATTTCGAGCTAAACAGAAAATATCAGGAGTGAAAACCATGGCAGATAAAGTCATTATCGAAGGAAAAGGTACTAACGATTCGCTCGGAACCGGTCGTCGTAAAACCGCTATCGCCCGTGTCCGCATTCGTCCTGGCAAGGGACAGATCGCCATCAACGGACGCAGCCTGGAAAATTATTTCTGCAATGTCCAGCAGCGCAACGCCGTGTTGGCTCCGCTGCTCGAAACCGGCAAAAAAGATGAAGTCGACGTTATCATCCGCGTCAACGGCGGCGGCATCACCGGTCAGTCCGGCGCCTGCAAACTTGGAATCGCCCGCGCCTTGCGCATGTACGACTCCGGTCTCTACGACGTCCTGAAGGACGCCAACCTGCTGACCCGCGACAGCCGTATGGTTGAACGTAAAAAGCCCGGTCTTCGCAAAGCCCGCCGCGCGACTCAGTTCTCCAAACGTTAATATCGTAATGACTGCGTAAAGTCAAAGCGCCCTGATTTTTCAGGGCGTTTTTTTTAATTTATGAAAAATACGGCGACTTTCTGTTTCCAGATCCGTTAAATTTCAGATTTTTTTATTTCGGATCTTTGCAAAAGTTGTTAAACTTGATTTCCTGATGTATAATTAAGATACGGAATAGTATTTTAGGTTTAATTTGGAGAAACGTCGATATGTTTAAAGTCTTCATGCTTTATGAAGTCAACCCGACGACATGGTTTTACCTTTCATTACTAATGATCACCGGCATTTTCTTCAAATTTCGCCGAGTCTGGAGCGTACGTAATCTGGATCTCTTCCTCCTTCTCAGTCTGGGCCCCGCGTTGCTCCTGATTGCCCATGATTTTTATTTCGGCTATATCGCGATATTCGCTTCGCTTTTCGGGATACTCGTTCGAATGCTCTGCGACCCCCTGATGATTCGTCGGCCGTTGCTGGAAGTCAACCTTTCAAAAGGCGGATTAATATTCTGTT
>CAZWOV010000047.1:9481-12127 GCA_964635645.1 uncultured Planctomycetaceae bacterium
GTTAATGCTTTTTCAGGTCGCCAGTTTAGTCCTGACGCAAACGAGGGAAGTCACGGAATCGCAGGTAAATTCTTCTCTGGAGCAACTTATGATGTTCAACCTGAACCGCCGTCTTCTTCAGGTTGAAATGGAACAGAAACAGTCGGTTTCCGAAAACGAAACGTCCTCCCCTTCCTCGCAGAAAACCATTCTCGTTCACGGACCGGGTCTCCCCTTTTTTACCCGACTCGCCGATTTTCCACGTCAATGGAGATACGAACGCATGAAAAAGGAGTATCTTTCCGCGCATGGAGAAAACTCCGATCTCGAGCGTTCCAATTCGCTGAACTCCATGAATTTTGGTTTCACCACGGAAAAGGAAATCAATCTCAGTAGCTATCCCTTGGTTCAATTGAATCATTTTCCGGTTTTTCCCCTTCGGCAGGTACGCTGGACCATTTTGCTGGCGACTTTGGCGCAAGCCGGAATCGTAGTAGGAATCGTAATGATTGGCTGGACTCATTTTGAAAATTTCAATACGGGTATCGCGGCCGCCACGCTTTATCTTCTTTTACCCTATGTCGTTCAAACGCCTTCGCGGCTGGACCATCTTATCCCGGCGTTACTCATAATTTGGGCGATTTATTCCTGGCGGCTTCCCTCTCTTTCCGGAGTTCTGCTGGGATTTGCCGCGGCGTTGACCTACTATCCTCTTTTTCTCCTGCCGCTCTGGTTCGCCTTTTATTGGTCCCGCGGTTTCTACCGTTTCATGATTACCAGTCTAAGCGTATTTCTGGTTCTCATTATGATCTCCATTCCGCTGGCAGGAGGATTTCAGGCCTTTCTTGCGCAATCCGGAGATATTTTCGGCTGCGTCGGACTCTTTTCAAGAAATGCCACCGGATTCTGGGACCTCCAAAATCACAGCGTTTTTTACCGATTGCCGGTTATCGCGCTTTACCTCATGCTCGTCCTTTTTTTGACGTTTTGGCCCGCGCAGAAAAATTTCGGCGTCCTCATGAGCAGCTCCGCCGCTCTCATGATTGGAACGCAATTCTGTCATCCGTTTCAGGGCGGCACATACATCGCCTGGTTTCTCCCGTTAGTTATTTTGATTGTTCTGCGCCCGAATCTTGAAGATCGTACCGCCGTCCGAATGATTGGACGCTCGCGGCGCAAAAAAGCCGAAGAATTCAGCGAAGCGTACGAGGTAAACTGAAATGAGTTTCATCGATTCCTATGAACTGCTGGATTTTGGCAAGGGACGCAAGCTGGAACGCCTTGGAGGAATTTTACTCGATCGAATTTCTCCGCCGGCGGAACCATTTACTCCCATGAAGCCCTTTTCCGACTGGCAACAGGCAAAAGGAATCTTTTGGAGAACGGAAGGCCTGAAAGGCAAATGGTCGTGGCGCGGCGCCATCCCCAAAACGTGGATTCAAAAAACCCCTTATTTTGCGCTGGAACTGAAACCAACGGAAGTCGGACATCTCGGAATTTTCCCGGAACAAATCCCGAACTGGGAATGGATTTACGCGCAAACAAAGGCCTTTCTCAAGCGGCGTTCCGCATTTCGCGTTCTGAATCTTTTTGCATATACCGGCGGAAGTACGCTCGCGGCGGCGGCGGCAATGCATGAAGCGGGAAAAACGGCGGAAGACGCCGACGCTTTTTTCACCGTTCACGTTGATTCCGCCAAAAATATTGTCCAATGGGCGCGAAGCAACGCCGAAATCTCCGGACTTCAGAACGCGCCGGTTCGCTGGATTGGAGAGGACGCGTTGAAATTTGTCCAACGCGAAGTTAAGCGCAACAGGAAATACGACGCGATTATTCTCGATCCGCCGACTTACGGGCATGGAACCAAAGGAGAAGTGTGGAAGCTGGAACGCCGTCTGCCGGAACTTCTCCAGGGATGCGCGGAGCTGATTGCCGACTCGCCGGCTTTCGTCCTGCTGACGGCGCACTCGCCGGGACTCGACGCGCGGAAACTCGGAAAAATCCTTGAAAGCGTTTTTCCCAAAAAAGGAACATGCGAAACGTATCCGATGTTCCTGAAATCCCAAACGGGAAAAATACTCCCGAGCGGCGAAGCGGCGCGGATACTCTGGCCCTGACCTTGTCGGTTCCGTAAAGATAAATTCAACCGGAATCCAGGTTCTCCATGCAAAATGAATTAAAAATTTCTCATGGAATACCAATGTTTCCCGCGTTACAAACAAGAGGAAAGATTGGAAGATTAATTCAAAAAATTTCCGGTTCATTGAAAAATTTACGCTCTTTGCCCTTGCAAAATACTGAAAAAGGTTTATACTTCTAATGTAAAGACTTTTCGCGGCTGTCCCGGCGACAGCTTAAAAAATTAAAAAATAATTTTTCATAAACATTTAAAGGAGAACGATTATGCCTTTGTTCGAGATTGAAACCAGAGCGCACATTGTGATTGCCAATGCGGACGACGAAGCGCAGGCTCGCGGTATTCTGGCGGAATACTATCCGACGGAAGAAGCGATTCGCATTTCGAAACGTCCGCGCAATCTGTGGGTTATTTCCAAAGCGGCCCTCGGAATCACCCCTGAAGGAATCGACCCGTGTAATATCGCGCGAGAATGCCTCGCAAAAGCCTCCGGCGACAAAGTCCATGCGATTCGTCTCTATATGCAGGAA
>CAZWOV010000048.1:0-12082 GCA_964635645.1 uncultured Planctomycetaceae bacterium
GATTCAAAAATTTTCATAAAACACTTCTCTTACGAAAAACGCAACGCCATTCGGAACCGTTTCGCTTTTAATCGCGCGTCGGCATAAAACTTTTTCATTATATCGCCTCCGAAGTAAAAGTCAAGGACCAAAACGCGGCGAGTCCTGAAAGTTTTTTCAAAAATTCCCAGCGCCTTCCTTCGCCGCATATTCCGCATGTCCAGCGCAGCGAACCGTCCGTTGTTCTCATTCGAATGAAAACGACGAACGGTTCAGCAAGAGAATAATTTAAATGTTTTCGGCGTCGGCGCTTGAATTTTTTGTTTTTTTAAAATATAATAAATGCTAAGACGCTGTCGAACATATTCGCAAAAAATTATCAAACTTTTATCAATGAAAGGAAAAAGAATGTTCCGTCCCGCCTTAAATTTTCCCGAACGAATTTTATTCTCCGCCGCGTTCGCGTGTCTCGCGTTCTTTTTTTCAACGGTTGTTTTCGGAGAAGAGTATTCCTTTTCGCTGATTCCAGAAGACTGGAGCGCATGGTATTCCGCAGAATTTACGGATTCAGAATTGATCGTCGACGGCCGCGATTCCATTCAGTACGCATTTTACCAGGCGAGTCGGTTTGAAGGAAACGTGAAACTTTCTGCAAAATTCATGGTTGAAACGGACGAACGGGACAATTCTGGACGGGTTCTGGCCTGCGGCATGATGCTCTGCGCCGGAACGCAAAAGACGTACTACGTACATTTTGACCGGAATCAGGCAATACTGCGTCAGAGTTTTCCGGATCATTCATTTCATGAATTTACCCGCAAAGTCGGCGTAAAACGTCCGACGGGAATTTGGCATGAGGGCGAACTTGAACTGAAAGACGGCAAACTTTCCGTTTTTCTCAACGGCGAGAAGCTCTGCGAAGCGGTCGTTCCGGAAAAAGAACTGACCGACGGCAAAATCGCCTTTTACGCAACTCAGGGCGTCGCGCATATTAAAGACGTTCGAGTCGTTGGAACGCCGCGGAAATCCCAGTATCAAGACGTTTCATCCTTTGCAGTCAACGCGCTTCCGGTAAATCCCGCGTTGAAATCCGAGAAGATCTGGGACAAGGCGTTCCACTCGGCGTTTACGGATATCGTTCAATTCAACGGAGAATTTTACTGCGCTTTCCGCGAATCCTCCGTCGGACATATCCCCGGTAAAAAAACGGGCGACGGAGACGGCAAAGTGCGTATTCTGCGCAGTTCCGACGGCAAAGTCTGGGAATCGGCGGCGTTGCTTGAACGCAATTCAATCGACCTTCGCGACTCCAAATTGAGCGTTACCCCCGACGGACGGCTGATGGTCGTCATGGGCGGAAGCGTTTACGTGAATCAAAAACTGGTCAAACGAGTCGGTCAGGTCTCTTTTTCCGATACGAAAGGGAAAAATTTTACCGTTCCGCAAGACATTCTGATCGATCCGGAAATCCGAAGCGACTTCGACTGGCTCTGGCGGGTTACCTGGCGCGACGGAGTCGGTTACGGAGCGGTCTATCAGCTGACGGAACCGGATTGGTCGCTCTGGCTGGTAAAAACGACGGACGGAATACGCTACTCCAAAATCGCGAAACTTGAAGCGGCGGGACGTCCCAATGAAACGACGGTTCGTTTCGCGCCGAACGGCGAGATGAATCTTCTCATCCGGCGTGAAAGCGCGGGAAGAGAAGCGTTCTTCGCCAGAGCGGACGCGCCGTATGCCAAATGGACGTTCGCCAATACCGGCGTCTCGCTCGGCGGTCCCAATTTCATTTATCTTCCCGACGGACGTATTTTGGCCGGCGGACGGGTCAACGGCCAAACAGGAATCGGATTCGTCGACGAAAACGGAAAATTCAACCTTTTCGCTATCTTACCCAGCGCCGGCGACAACAGCTACCCCGGTTTCGTTATCCGCGATGGATTTCTCTTTATTTCGTACTATTCCGGACATGAGGGAAAAACCGCGATTTACCTCGCGAAAATCAGTCTGGACGACTTGAAATGAGTTGGATTTATCGTTTGGGCCGTCCGTTCAGGAAAATCAAACATTCCGCGTTCCGTTCTTCAAAAGGAGAAACCGCGTGAAAATACGCGATCTCTGAAACGGCGGCTTACTCAAAACCGTTTTCGTTCGCGGTCGTCCCTCATTCAATCAACCGGTCTCTCGAGAATGAACATTCTCAAAGTAGACGGTTTCGGCACGACTCCATGCGGTTGATCCCGATTCACCGGCAAAGTTTCCCACGCAAACAGAAACATTCTTCCGGAATTGTTCGCGTCAATTAAAGAGAAACGTTTGGGGCGCTGATTTTCCTGCGGGTTTTCACTTTTCAAACACTCCGACGGCAGAGCGGGAGAGGCGGAAGCGCGCCCAACGGGTTTGAGCGTAACGGGATCAAGAATAAACGCGCCCGATTTTTCGTACTTTCGGTTCCAGAACTGCTGAATACGTCCGTTGACAGTCTGAATTTCCCCGAATGAAAGCTCCGTCGGAATGCATCCGCCTCCTGAAAAAATCCAGCTGTGCGTCCAATCGCTGGTCTGGTAGTACTTCCAGCCGTCCTTTTCAAGTCTTGCCTGCATTAATTGGTTATTTTGATTCTCATCGTACCGCGTGTACGTCACGATAACGCGCTTTTCCGTGTCAAACCCCATTCTGATATGCGAATTGAGTAACCCCTGACCATTCTGAAGCGGCGCGATCACTTCGCAGTTGGAACGGGTAACGGGTAAAATCTGCGGCGTTCCGTCGCTTTTTTCCCAATGAATCAGATCCCGGCTCCGCATGTAGGAAAGATCATGATTCGTCGCGCAATCCGGCGTATCGCGCCAAACCCAGGCCATATGAAACCAGCCGTCCGGACCTATTTTCGGTCCTAGAAAATACGCGTTGCACTCGCCTTCTCCGTCGAACATGGGAACGTCGTAGAAACGGCGCCAGCTCTTTGTTTCCGTATCGTAAATGTTCCAGATCTGACTCCCGTTTCCACTGGAACCGTCGCGGTACGTGAAAATCAGTTCGCCGGAAGCGTTTTTGAGAAACTGCGGATAAGTGCAGCGGTTTTCTCGGCCATTCCGCAGAGCGTCAGGCGTCGTATCCGCCGATATCATGCGGTGAACGCTCTCGACAGAATGAATATCGAGCGGTTTGGACGCGCGGAAATAAACAAGCGGAACCGCGTGCATATTGCCGCTGACGTGAAGAATATTCTCTGAATCAAAAGCTAACGCGACATAATTATGCGAATCCCACCCAATAGCCGTCGGAAGTTTCTTAAAGGACCAGGGAGAGTCCAATGACGCAAGCGACTTTTGCCCCAAAACCAGTTTTTTATCCAGACCGTCGTAAAACGCAATAAAAAGAAAGCCGTTCTGCTGAATAAACGCAAAACCAACCGGATTTCCAGACCAGACTTCGGCAATATTTTCACGCTTCGCCGTTTTCCACGGTTCGGGAACCTTTTCGCCGGAAAACGCCGCGGAAACGAAAATCAAAGTCAGACTAAACGCCGCCAAAAGAAAAAAAATACGTTCTGAAATCCATCCTGAAAAAAAACGAAAACCTGCTTCAAAAACAGAAAACATCGCGCCGCTCCCAAATTTAAGGTAGGAAATGATCGGAAAATATTCCGCGCAAAAGAAAAAAATCCTGAAGATTCATCGCTTAAAAATCCCTAAATCAGCAAGTCGTTTCGACTTGACAAATTCAGGGATTTCAGCAAAATTAAAAATAAAAACCAAACGGGCAATCCTAAAATCAGACCGCGGCTCGGCTTCTTCCTCCGTTCCGCGTCAAACTTTTCGTCTGCGAACAAAGCAACCGCCGGTAAACAGTCCCAAAAGCAGGAGCGCCCACGCGGACGGTTCCGGGACGGCGCCAATTTTTGCGTTCAAAAAATACCCATGGTCGCACGTGCTCTCCAGTCCCGACAACATGAAGAGCGAGAGGTAATCCGCGTCCGGAAGAAGAACAAAATCCACGTCGGTCGGGTTGGCGCGGGAAGCCTGCGCAGGCATGGTCTCCGGAAGCTCAAGGACCCAGTATCCGTCCTCGTTCTGATGAAAACCAATCGCCTCGCCCAAAAGCCAAGCTCCCAGAACTCCGTCCTCGTCGCTGGACTGAATCGCAAGAGAATAGAGTTTCCCAATATCTCGCGAACCGCAGTCCGGAAGCGTAACGGTCGTGGAAAAACCAAGCGTTTCGCCGTCGCGCCCAAGTCCCGTCCGAATCTCGTTCAAGTCGAAAGTAAGCATGGAATTAGCGTGCATTCCAATACCGCCGAAATGTTCGATACTGTCCGACGCAACATACGGGGAACGGTCGTTTCCGCACTGATTACTCAATATTTCTCCCCACGAACCGGTAATATTCCCGTGAAGCGATTTCTGACCGGTAAGATCCAGAAAAATACCGCCGTCCGAATTGTTTTTGAGGTTAACGACGTACGCGCCGTCCGTCCCCGCGACAAGATTCTCCGCCTTAACGATCGCAGCGCCGCCGTTTTTGGCGTTGACACCGTCGTTCGCTTTGTTCAAAAGCGCGTCGTCAAAAGTATTTCCCAAAAGGCGGTTCAAATAAAGATCCGGTATCTCGCCGACGGAATTCGTCGCGTAGAGATTCCGAATCTGGTAAGGCTGAAGTACGGAATCATAAATACGCGCTTCATCTACGGAACCTTTGAAAGAAACGTTCCCTCCGCTGTCGCCTTTCATCCCCAGCTGGAGCGCCGTATAGGCCATAAACGGCGCGGAAGCAATCGCCGCCATTTTGTCTTCGCTCGCCGTCCCGACCAGCTCGCCGTTCAGCCAGATCTGCGCGGCTCCCGATTCCCAGTCGCGCGTAAAGGTAAGCATCGACCACTCGTTCAGAGAAACTTTCCGGGAAGAATTCACGTAAACACGGCGACACGCGCCGTTTACGTCGTCTCCGTCTACCGCGGCGCTTAAATAAGAAGTAATCGTTCCGTTTGAATCAAGGTAGTGCTGGAACGACCACTGTTTCGTCCAGTCCCCAAAAATCGGAGTCCAGCTCTCGGAATTATTGAAAGCGTCCGGTTTTATCCACAGATTAACCGTATTGTCGCCGGAATAAAGACACTTGAAAACATCTGAAACAGCGACGGTATCGGAGGCAAACTCAAGATATCCGCCGTTAAGTTTCACGGAATTTGAACCGAAAACGCCGTCCGAACCAAAAGCAACCTTTGAAGTATCCGACGTCGCGTTCCCTTTATCTTTAGCGACGGCCTCTATCCCGTTCACAGAATCCTTCGACATCAAACTTCCCGCGGCGTCGTCAAAACTCCAATAACCGACTTCCGCGGCGGAAACCATCCCAGCGATAAAACCGGCCGCCGTAAAAATCAGGATTTTTTCAAGGGAAAACATCTCAAATCTCCATTACCTGAAACAAAATATCCTTCCAAATTTTTTTATTTTACCTCAAAAATTTCCCAATGCAATTTAAATTTCCGCTTTCCTGGCAAAAAAACGGAAATTTTTCAAAATTTACGGCGTTTAACCCGTTAATTCGATTCTTTTTCCGGCAAAAATTTCAACGCAATCCCAGCATTCAAAAATTTCAACGTAATTCCGCCGTTCAAAATTTTCAACCGTATCGTCGGCGGGACGCCCGTTTCGGGAAGCTGGATACGCTCGCGACGCCATTACTCCAGAAGCATATCCAGAATTCGAACGCGCGCCGCGTCGGCAAGCGAACGGTCCTGCGTCTCTTTCCACTCGAGCGACTCGCCCGTCGTTCCCGCCAGCGTCTTCAGAATCAGCGAATCCAGCTCGCGAGTCATGGCGTCCGTGCGCTCCGAATTCGTTCCCCGGAGTTTTTCAATCTTTTCGCGCAGCATGACGACGTACTCGAAATCCTGAGCGCCGAGCGCGATAGCTTCCAGATGTCTTCCAGTCGTAACGTTCGGCTCGTCCGGATCCAGGAAAAGCGGCGAGTAGCTGTTTCCTCCAAGATAGTATTCGTTCCAGGATGAGACGCCTCTTCCGTCTCCCATTGCCCAGAAGAAAGAAGAACGGGCTCCGATTCGGGCGGCGTCCCACGCCTGAAGAAGGCAGTACGCATAGGGATCAAGGAGTCTTTGGGGGCCGGAACAGGAATAGAGATTAAGCTCGCGGCCGGCGTCGCGTTGCGCAAGATAAAACTCGTCAAATCCTTTGGGATTGCCGCGCCACATCATACGATTTGGGCAAAGGACGGAACACGCCTCGAAAAACTCTTTCGGCGCTTTCGTCAAATCCCGGTAACAGGGATCTTCCCAAACTTTCAGCCCCGGACACGCCTCGCGAATAGCCGAACTCCAAGCCAGAAACGCGGAAAGGTCCTCCATCGATTCGTTCGGTTCGTCGTGAAGAAGAAAATTGATCCGGTCCGGCGAAATACCAAGCTCTTCCCAGTGTTTCCTCCAGGCCCCAAGCCACTCTCCTACCAGCTTTCGGAATTCTTCGCTTCCAACCGCCGCGCCCATGAACTTCCGGTCGGTCGTTTTACTGGACCAGCCTCCCAACGCCATGAAAATAAAGTATTCGCGGACTTTATCAACCGGCCAGTTCTTAATCCAGGCGTCGAATTCCGACGTATCGAGAGTAAAAGATCCATCGGCGTTTCGACTGCAGTTCATCAGCATTCCCTTTCGCCCCCAAGGCGCGTTGACGCGCTTTTCCTGCAGGAGCTTCAGAAATGCGGGACGATTTAATTCGTTCACATTATACGCGCCGCTTCCGTCAGAATAATCCCAGCCGCCGGTCATGAGAGTCGTCTTTTTCGGAAAAGTTACCGGGTAAACCGTCAGTTCAACCGGAAACGATTCTTCCACGGAAAGCGCGGGACAACGGCAAACGATTTTGCCGCCGAATGTTTTTTTACCGTTGACTTTCGATTTTTTTCCAGAAAAAACGTTCTTTTTCGTCAAAAAAGAAAGCCAGACCTGCTGAACCAATCCCGGTTCGACGGGTATCGTGAAAACCCGCTGCGAATCCGGCAAAACCTCCGTAAGAGCGCAGGGAACGGGAACGCAGACGTGCGTATCCGTCCAGAGAACGCGGTAAACCGTTACGTCCGCCGCGTCTTCCAGACCGGAAATCTCAAGCTGAACGTTCCGCGTTTCCCGCGAGGCGTTGAAAACGTTAAAGACCGCCGGGCGCGCCTCGTTCTGCATCGCGGTCACGGAAATTTTCGGCGCGGAATCTTTTTCGGGGATCTGAAAACGGTCGGGAAGATCCCAGACTCCGCAATGCGCAAAGGTCAGCGGCGAGCAGCCTTTCGCCTTCCAGAGATCGGCCTGAACGCGGTAAAGTTCCGCATGATCCGCGCTAATGGGAAGAACGGCCATGAAATCCAGAGGCATGGCGGCGTAACCAGCCGGCGCACGGGACAGAACACTCCGCGCACGGGCCGTCAAAGACGCTTTCACGTCCGCGGCAACGTCCGCGTTTTCAATCGCCCCGCAGATTCCGGAAAAATCATCGCGAAAACGTTTCGAAAGGCAGAGAGAAATCCGTTCCGTTTTAAAAACTTCTTCCGCGCTTCCGACTACCGGCTCGTCAACCCGAATTTCCTCCGCCGGTTTCGTTCCGCGGAAAATACGAATTTCATCGCAGAAGGCGAACGATCCCGACGTAAGAATCAGAAAACGGACGAAACGGCCGCGCGTCTCAAGAGGTCTGGACTCCAGACAGCGAATAGCGTACTTTTCAGGAAACGGGCCGTTCTTAAGAAAATCCTCCTCGACCAGCTCGGCGGCCTTACGGTAAGTTTTTCCGTCGTCGCTGACATGAACGTAAACGGCCCTCGGAAAAACGACCCCCGCGACCCCCGCGGCCGTAGTGAACTCAAATTTCCCTATCGACTCTACCCGCTCCAAATCAACCGTAATCGACGCATACGGCGCGCCCTGCCAGCCGACTGTCCCCTTCTGCGTCCAGAAGTAACTTTGCGTCGTCGCGCCGTCCGTAAGCTGAATCCCGTCGTCCGAATCCGTGCAGAGATGATAATTCGGATTCGGATAAAGCGAGTATTTTTTTCCAAGAGCCAGATTCGCGTCGTCCGCGGACAACCGACCGATCAGAAGAAAAACAAACGCAATACTCCAGAAGAAAAATTTGAAACAAAACGCTCTCATGGGAAAACCTTTCCAAAAAAACGACGGCGGGAAAACATTCAAAAAACAAAATCCAGCTTTTTATTTCCAGAATAACAGTTTTTTCAAAAAAAGAAAGGGGGCGATTGGAAAAATTTACTTTTTATTCTAAAAAGACGGAAAACTATTTTCTGAAATTCAACAAAGAATCGGATTTCAATCTTGAAAATTCGCAAAGTTTCGAATAAAATAAAGATTCTGTTTCGTGATCGTCGCGTTTTCAGTAACCGCGTTGCTGAAATTTCCTGAAACGCATGGTTCGCCGTTTCCTTTTCCATTCCGCAGTTTCCGCCGTACCGCGTCCTGATTCTTCCCGCGGCCGACGCCTCGTACCGTGAGAATTCCGGGACACGGAAACCATGAAACGACTCAGGCGGAACGGGAGAATGGCCGCCCGGAACAGTTCTGCCGCGACGGACTGTGCCGAACGGATTCGAAAACTCGCCGCGGTTCTCCCACATTCCGGCGTAATCCGCCTTACCGGAAAAACGCCTCTTCCACAAAATACGTCATGTCCTGATTGACGAAACGCATTGCGTTCTTCTCTTTAACGAAGAAGATTTCGTCTGCGGAAATCCGTATCGCCAACGTTCCAGAAGGTCCGGTTTCCGGCTCGGTCCTCAAACGGGCTATTTTCAGAAACATGAAAATATCGAGAATGCCGCATTTAAGAAATTTGAAATGAAACTCCCCGCAATCCCCGCGCCGGATTGAGCCTTTCAGCTTTTACCTCTCCGGCTCAGTCGGACGCTCCCGGAACAGTACCGGTCCGGAAAATCGGCGTTTCGTATGTTTCCGTCGACGTCCGCCGATCCCCCTTAAGCCCGTACCAATTTTTTATTACCAAAGCCTTAACCAATGGAAAAATTCAACCCAATTACCGAAGGAAACATTCCGATCACTCTCTTCAAATTTGCGATTCCGCTCATGTTCGCGATGCTCCTTCAGGCCCTCTACGGCGCGGCGGATCTTTTCGTCATCGGACTTTACTCCGGTAAGGAATCGATCAGCGCCATTGCCAACGGCGCGCAATTCATGCACGTCGTCATGGGGTTGATCATGGGCATGACCGTCGGCGGAACCGTTCGAATCGGTTTTTGCGTCGGAGAAAAAAACCACGAAGGAACCGCTCTGGCCGTCGGCTCCATGGCCGTCCTTTTCTTTCTTATTTCACTCGTTCTTACGCCAATCCTCGTCTGCCTGACTCCCGCTATCGTCTCGCTCATCCGCGTCCCGCCGGAAGCGATTCAGGAAACTTCGCGCTATATCCTGATCTGTGCGCTGGGAATCCCTTTCATTGTCGGCTACAATGTGGTCGGAGCGATCTACCGCGGTCTTGGAGACTCCAAAACCCCCGTTTATTTCGTCGCAATCGCCTGCGCGCTGAACGTCGTTCTCGATTTCTGGTTTGTCGGCGGTCTGAAACTCAACGCCGCGGGCGCCGCCGTCGCCACAGTACTCTCGCAGGGAATCAGTTTTTTTTCGGCCCTCGTCTTCATGCGCCGGAAAGGATTCGACTTTCAGATGACGCGGAGCTGCTTCAGACTTGACCCGTCTTCAGTCTTCCGAATCCTTTCCGTCGGCGTTCCGCTCGCATTTCAAGATTCATTAATCTCCGTCTCCTTTACCATGATCATGGCGATCGTCAACTCCATGGGCCTGACCGAGTCCGCCTCCGTCGGCGTTGCCGGACGTCTGATCGGTTTTTTCATGATTCCCCCCTGCTGTTTCGCCGGAGCCGTGGCGGCCATAACTTCGCAAAATCTTGGAGCCGGCCGTCCCGAAAGAGCAAACCGTTCGCTTTGCGTCGGAATCGCGTTCTCTCTCTGCTTTTCCAGCGTCGTCTGGTTCCTCTGCCAGATTTTTCCCGAAGCCGCCCCGCGACTCTTCGCAAAAGACCCTTCCGTACTCCATGGCGCCGGCCTCTACCTCCAATCCTTTTCACTCGACTGCCTGTTGGTCTGTTTCATCTTTAACCTGAGCGCATACTTCAGCGGTTGCGGAAAATCGGTCGTTCCCATGATCTACAATCTGCTCTCAACGTTTGGCGTCCGCGTCCCGCTGGCCTGGAAAATCAGCCTCATCCCGGGCGCAACGCTCTTTCACCTTGGATTCGCCGCGCCCGCCGCGACTTTAATCTCCATCGTTCTCGCGGTCTTTTTCTGGTTCCGAATTCAAAAATCCCTAAAATTGGAGAAATTTAGCAAAAATCAACCAATTACCCAAAATTTCCCTTGACGCCCCAAACGCCTTCTGGTAAAATACGTCCGTTTATTTCAAAAATTACCCTGTCGGCCCTTTAATATGTCCACTGCGCTTGAACTAAATCACGTCTGGAAAAAATTCCATCGCGGAGAATTTAACGACTGTCTTCGCGACGTAATTCCCGCTTTTTTCAAAAACGTCGTCCGTTTTGGTCAAAAACGTTCCGATCTTTCCGCAAAAGATTTCTGGGCCCTCTCCGACGTCGATTTCAAGGTCGAGGAAGGGGAACGTTTCGGAATTATCGGACATAACGGAGCCGGAAAAAGCACTCTTCTGAAAATTCTTTCCCAGATCCTTGTTCCCAATCGCGGTTCGATGAAGGTCAACGGTAAACTTCGCGCTCTGATTGAAGTCGGAGCCGGTTTCCACGGCGACTTGAGCGGGCGGGAAAACATTTATCTCAACGGCGCGATCCTCGGCATGTCGCGCCGGGAAATAGACAAAAATTTCGACTCCATTGTGGATTTTTCCGGCGTGGAAGCCTTTCTCGACACGCCTATTAAGCGTTACTCTTCCGGCATGGCCGCCCGGCTTGGATTCGCCGTCGCGGCGCACCTGGACCCCGACGTCCTGATTGTGGACGAAGTCCTTTCCGTCGGAGATACCCAGTTCCAGAAAAAATGCCTTGGAAAAATAAACGAGGTGGCGAATACCGGACGTACCGTCGTGTTCGTTTCGCACAACATGGCCGCCGTCCGTCAGCTCTGCACCCGCGCCGTTCTGCTTCAACAGGGAAAACTCATCGACGACGGCACGCCGGACGACGTAATCCGGAAATATATTAAGGGATGGGATGAAGAAGAATCCGTTTCGCAACGAGACAATAACGAATTACGCGCCGGCAACGGACGCGCAAGAATAAAAAAAGTACTAATCGGCAACTCGCCGGATCTCCTCTCTACGATGCACATTACCGATATCGGGAAAGAGCTTTTCATCGAAGTCGAATACGAATCGTTCGAGCCGATTGAAAATCCAATCGTTCAGGTCGTTTTGGGAAACGTGATGGATTACGTCTTTGAAGTAAATACCTTTATTACGCCTCGCAAACTGAAAAAACTCGGTAAAACCGGTAAAATCCTTTTCCACATTCCGGAATTGCCGATAACTCGGGGAGAATATCCCCTTTACGTAACGATTAAAGATCAGTCCTCCATTCCGGGACGTTTCGAGCTTGTGGACGAATGGACGCAGGCCGGACTTCTAAACGTAACTTCGCAAAACTCTTTTGAATACGATTTGTCCAAAGGGTATTGCGGTCGAGCGTTAAGTCGTTTTTCATGGAACGAAATATCTGCCGAGCAGTTTTAAAACAGGAGTTTTTATGGATTTTCAGGAACGATGCAGGGCTTATCATGGAAAATTTTCTCTTGAAGATGAAAACCACAGCAAAAATCTTATGTACCGCGTGATTCCCGAAAATTCGACGATTCTTGACGTCGGATGCGCAAACGGAGAATTAGGAGAAATTCTCTTTCATCAAAAAAGTTGCGAGCCGTACGGCATGGACTATAACGAGTTCTGTCTTGACAACGCGCGGAAAACGAACGTCTACCGGGAATTGCATCAGGTCGATCTGAATACTTTTTCCCCTTCGGATTTTCCCCATTTGCACAGGCGGTTTGACCGCATTGTTCTTGGGGACGTGCGGGAACATCT
>CAZWOV010000049.1:0-619 GCA_964635645.1 uncultured Planctomycetaceae bacterium
TCGATTAATCGCAGAATCGAGCGCCCCGTCGTCGTTTTGCCGCAGCCGCTTTCTCCGACCAGACCCAGGGTTTCCCCCGCTTCAAGTTGGAAGGAGACGTTATCGACTGCCTGAACGTGTCCCACAACGTTCTGGAGCAGACCGCGATAAATTGGAAAATAGGTTTTCAGGTTTTGAACGTTCAGTAACATTTTACAAAGTATCAGATTGGAAAAGTTGTGTTTTGGAAAATCTCAATGCGTAATCGGGGAGAAAAAACGATTCGTCGGGAGATGGCGTAGACAATCGGCTCCCGGCGAATCAGTTTTCCATTTTTCAGCTTTCCAGAGCGGTTTTTGCGATATTTTCAGCTGTGATTCCATAGAATTCGTAGAGCTGCTTAAATGGGGCGGACGCTCCAAAACCAGTCATGCCGACGAATTTTCCGTTTGGACCGAGGTAACGATCCCATCCAAAACGAATTCCGGCTTCAACAGCGACGCGGCGGGAACAGGAACTTGGCAATACGCTTTCACGGTATTCAGCGCTTTGCGCTTCAAAAAGTTCCATCGACGGCATACTCACAACGCGGGCAAAGACTCCCTGTTCAGCAAGGAGTTTCTGCGCGGAAAGGCAAAGG
>CAZWOV010000049.1:629-12070 GCA_964635645.1 uncultured Planctomycetaceae bacterium
AGGTGGACTTCGCTTCCCGTGCCTATGAGAATAACGTCAAATGTTCCGGTGGCAGGATTTTGGGCGTCGCGAATAACGTAAGCTCCTTTCTGAACGCCGCAGGAACAGGCGCAAACGTCGCCGGTCGGTTCGATCGCCCGCGGAAGCGTCGGAAGGTCCTGGCGCGTGACTACCATGCATACCGGAGATTTTTTATTTTCCGCGTACCAACGGTAGGCAAAACGAACTTCGTTCGCGTCGCACGGGCGCATAACGACCAGATTTGGCATTGCCCGAAGCGCCGCCAATTGTTCGACCGGTTGGTGCGTCGGTCCGTCTTCGCCGACTCCAATGGAATCGTGCGATAGAATATAGAGAACCGGAAGATTCATAAGACAACTTAAACGCAACGCTCCCCGCAGGTAATCGCAGAAAACAAAAAAGGTCGCGCAGTAACTGCGGAGTCCGCAAGTCGCCATTCCGTTCGCGATAGCGGCCATGGCAAATTCACGAATACCAAAATGGAAGTTTCTGCCCGCATAATTTTCCGGACTGAAATCGCCGGCGCCGTCGAACGTCAAATTTGATTTGTTCGAGGGAGCAAGGTCTGCGGAACCGCCGAGCAACCACGGAATACCGGCGGCAAGTTGATTGAGCGCTTTGCCGGAAGAATTTCGGCTGGCCGTTCCTTTTTCATTCGCCTCCCACATTTGGCTAATTTCTTTATCCCAGTTTCGGGGAAGTTCGCCGACTGAAATTTGCCGCAGTTCTTCCGCTTCACGGGGATAACGGAGGCAGTAATCGGCGTAATCCTTTTCCCATTCTGCATATGCTTTTGCGCCGTTCGTCTGGATTCCGTCGGCAAAAAGTTTTTTCACTTCTTCTGGAACGGTGAATTTTTCATAATTCCATCCAAGAAATTCTTTCGTCAGTTTGATTTCGTCTTCGCCAAGGGGCGCTCCGTGCACTTTTGCGGAGCCGGCAAGATTCGGGGAACCGTAACCGATGACCGATTTGACGATGACGAGCGTCGGTCGATCTTTTTCCGCTTTGAATTTGTCGAACGCGCCGCGTAAGGCTTCCAAATCGTTTACGTCGCCGTCCATGCGGACGACGTTCCAGCCGTAGGCTTCAAAACGATTGCCGACGTTTTCCGTAAAGGCCAGGTCGGTACTTCCTTCAATCGTGATTTGATTTGCGTCGTAAATCCAGCAGAGATTATCCAGTTTCAAATGCGCCGCCAGCGACGCGGCTTCCGACGAAACTCCTTCCATCATGCAGCCGTCGCCGCATAAAGAATAAACGTTAAATCCGAAAAGGTCTTTTCCGTCCCGGGCGTATCGGGCGCCGAGCCATTTGGAGGCGATTGCCTGCCCGACGCTCATTGCCAGTCCCTGACCAAGAGGTCCCGTGGTGACTTCAACTCCGCTGGTATGCCCGTATTCGGGGTGCCCCGGACAACGGGAATTTAACTGACGGAAATTTTTCAAATCTTCAATACGAACGGCTTTTTCGCCGATTGCTTTTCCATTTTCAAACTGCTCCACTCCGGCAAGATGAAGAATCGAGTAAAGCAGAGTGGAACCGTGCCCGGACGAAAGGATGAATCGGTCTCGTTGCGACCAGAGCGGATGCGCCGGGTCGTAGTTCATAAGTTCATTGAAAAGCAGATAGGCAACCGGAGCCATGGACATTGGAGTTCCTGGATGACCGCTTTTGGCGGCTTGGACTGAGTCCATAACTAGCGCGCGAATCGTATTGACCGCGAGGTTTTCAACGGGAAGATTCATGAAATACCCTTCTCAAAAAATAATGATTCAAAAATAAAACTGATTTCACGTATTTTACCCGTTTTTTTCATCGAATTCAAGAGGGACCCGGCGAAAAACAGCCGGAGTTTTTAAAGTATTTTGAGATTTTGACGATGGAATCGGTAAAGTCAAATTCCTGAAAACCCCGCCGTCGGTTAGTCTGAACTAATTTTTAGATACTCAGCATGTTTTCAACGTATTTTTTGGAGTTAGTCTTAACTAACTCAAATGGCGGACTTTTTTCGTTTCTGTGCGTATTGTTTCGTCCCCCCTTGACATAATCGTTTTTTTCAATAATAATGCAGATAATTAAGAAGAGATTTTTAAGAACCCGCCTTTTTCTGGAGAATCCGTATGAACTTTTGCCGTATTCTTGTTTGGGGAATTGTGTTGACATTTTTTTCATTAAGTTTGTCTGAAGGCGAATCCGTCCTGGCTTCAGAAGATAAATCGACACTGGCGAACGATCTTCTTTCGGCTGTCGAGGAGCCTTCTTCTTCCCGTCTGGTATTGGATTTTGCTAAACGCTGCGCAGAGAGCGAGGATTTGGGCGCTTCCGCATTGAGAATTTTGAAGGAGGAGGGAAGAAGGAAAGGCAATTTACTGTCAGACGGTTTGGTTGCTGAAATTCTCTGGAAGATTTTTACTTTTAAGAAATGGAACGATTCGCTCTGCGAACTTGCGGCAGAGTTGCTTGACAGTCAGGACCCGGTAGCGGTAGCGTATGCCGATTGGGCGATTTCAATCCGAACGGGTTGGGAAAATTCTTCAGAGACCGTTCCGTGGAAAGAAGAACTTGAAGAAAAACCCGGCTGGTTTTCAAAATGGCTGGCGTTTCCGGCCGAGCGTTTTCCTGAACTGGATTATTGGCGTATTGCGGGCAGTCATGGTATTCAGCATAATTTAGCCGCGATACGCGGAAGCGGAATGAAGTTTCTGGACCGAGCGAATGGAATGCGCCGGGAAATTCTTGCTTCTCCGAAACTTACGGAGGAAAAATGCCGGGAGTTGAAAAAGCTTTTTGCGGAAGTCGAAAAACTTACCGCGGATCTTCAGACGACGACGGATATGCTCGCGGCGCGTCGGCTTTTCACAAAAATTCGCTGTACGCTGCGAAAGGCGTTGCTTTTGAATCCGGATCTTGATTTTGAGCAAATTCTTTTTACGAAACGTCATTCTGCGCACGGTCTTCGAAATATTACGGGGTCCCAATATCCCTGGACGCACAAACCGGGCGGAGATCTTTGTCTGAAAACCGGATTTGCGCCGGAAAGTCCTGTGGTCGGAATTCTTAACGGACGACTTGGACCGGGGCATGTTCATGGAACGGATCTTCACTGGGACGGCAAACGAGTGGTTTTTGGATATGCGCAACAACCTGTCTGGCCCCTTTCAAAACCAACGCATACGGGCGACGCGCACTGGTTTTTTACGCTTCGTCCGCAGACTCCGCCGATTCATCTCTATGAAGTATGTCTTGATGGAAGCGGATTACGTCGGATTACCTCCGATCCGTATTGGGGGGATTTTGAACCTACGTATGCGTCGGACGGTTCAATCATTTTTGCGTCGGACCGTTCTTCCCGAAGTAGCGAGTGCGGGAATTTCCAGGCCGATCATTCCGTTATTAATCTCTATCGATGCGAGGCGGATGGAAGCGGTATTCGAATGCTCAGCGATAACAAAGATATTGACCGCTATCCGCGGGCGCTTTCCAACGGGCTGATCGGGTATACCCGATGGGAGTACCAGGAACGGCATTTTACCGAGGTTCATGCGTTCTGGACGATCCGACCTGACGGGACGTATGCGGAAGCGGCGTTCAAACAGCACTTTAATACGCCGTGGGGATTGCGGGACGTCCGCGATATTCCAAATTCGAATCGTTACGTTGCCGTTGCGACGGGGCACCATACTCTGGCTTACGGACAGTTGGTTCTTTTTGATCTTCTGGGCGGCCCAAATGACCAGAGTCGGCTTTCTACGCTTACGCCGAACATTACGACAGGCGAGGGGCCGTCGGTTCGAAACGCGGTTCCGCAAGGCGGTCTGATCGACAACGTGGGGCGTTATTCGGGACCTTATCCGATTTCTGAAACGGCGTTTCTGGCTTCGTGGAGCGCATGCGTTCCGGGACATGACGGAAGATTAGGGGGCGACACGCAGTTTGCCATTTATCTGGTGGACGTTTATGGAAATCGCGAGCTGATTCATCGCGAGAGAATTCTTTCGTGCGATTTTGCGATTCCGGTAAAGGCGCGGAAAAGACCGTATGAAATTGCGGACGGTCGCATCCTGTCCGGAGAGAACGGAACTGAAAAAGAAATTTTGACGGCAAATTTGGAATTTCCGCATCCGATTTGTTATGTTTCGGATGTGAACGAGGGGCTTCCAGAGTCCGAACGCGGAAAAGCAAAGTATCTGCGTATCATGCAGCATGTCGGTTGGCCAATGGACGACCGGATAGGCGCAATGCGTTGGGCTCCCGGGAACGCCTGGGAACAGATCTTTGGTTTTTGGTCCTGGGCTCCGGCGCGTGTGATTGGGACGGTTCCTGTGGAAGACGACGGTTCGTGCTGGTTCTATTTGCCGGCCAATATGTCGGTTTATTTCCAGTTGTTGGATAAAGATAATCTTGAAATTCGTCGAATGCGCAGCCATATCGCATTGGAAAATGGGGAATCGCGCGGTTGCGTCGGCTGTCACGAAACGCGGGCTCAGGTTGTGGCGCCCAAACCCGGTTCGTTGGCTAAAGCGTTCCGGCATTCGCCGTCGATTCCGAAGGAGCCGTCGTGGGGAAGTGAAAATCTTCTGGCATTCGAAACGCATATTCAGCCCATCTTTGACCGGCATTGCATTGCGTGTCACAGTTCGAAAAATCCGGACGGACCGGCGGCTCCCGCCGCGCGGTTTGATCTGAGCGGTGAAATTGATCCGGAGACGGGAATGGCGCGTTCCTATTCAAGTCTTTTTCCATATGGTAAAAAGAGCGGCTCCATGATCTCGACGGAGGAAAAAATGCTGATGGTTTCCGTTTCGGATAAACATTCGGGCGCGGGTATTTCTCAGCCGCGGCAGTTTGGTTCGAGTAAAAGCCGTCTGATTCGTCAGTTGCTGGACGAACCGCAGCATGCGGAGAAAGTACGAACCAAAATGACGGAAGACGAGTGGATTCTGCTGACGACGTGGGTGGATGCGAACGCGCCGTATTACGATTCGTTCTTCAATCGCCGCGATCCGGAGAATCCCATTCCGCGACGTTCGATTCGCAAAACCTTTCCCATTACTTTTCATCCGTAACGGCAAGCGAATTGGAAGAAGGGTTAATTTTACCGTTGCCGCCGTTGGTTTTTTAGAAGAACATTAAGGAAGAGCAACCGCGTTTCCGTCTGCCCGATTGGCGAGATTTTGCCATGTTTCGCCGTCAATCGAGTATGAAATTCTCTGGACGGAGCCGTCGGCCATCGCCATTCCCAACGCACCGGCGTGCGGTCCTCCAAAATAATAGTCGAGATCGACTCCAATACGGTCCTGGCGCGGAAGATAATTTTGTCCGGCGCGGCGGAGAGTGTCGTTATCGAACCCTTGCCAGATGCATCGGTCGTCTCCGCCGCCATACGAATCGGCGGAAGAGGACGGCGTGTATTTATCGGCGCGAAGGTATTTTTCTCCGCAGAGGAACGTGTTGCTCGTTCCGTCGCGGATTTCGCCGATAGTAACTTCGCTCGCCACGAACGCGACCCCGGACTCGGACGATTTGTATCCGAGTTTTGTTGGACTTAATTCCAGTCCCGCGGCGTAGGAGCCGATGGAAACATAAAGCCACTGGGTTCCGGTAGATCCTGCGTAATCTCCTTTAACCGCCATATTGTTCTGGTAGGTAGTACTGTTGATACCGTCTCCGCCTCGCGCGTAGTAGGGGACGGCGGCGCGTCGGGAGGGGCAGTTGAAAAGAGGAAGCGTCATTTTGGAACGCGTTTCATTGGCGTCTTTAATATTCTGGTCGGCTATTTTGTTGCCGTCCATTCCTAACTGCCAAAGCGCATTCGCTTCGAGAAATGGTAAAAGATTGAAGTGCCAGGAACCCGGCTGTTTCGCACCGAATCCCATGTCCGGATCTCCATCGACGGAGAAGAGCCAGCCGCCCGACGGCAGAATGCGGTTGGTAGATTCATGGTTCAGAGAGGCCAATCCCATTTGTTTCAGATGATTTGAACACTGCATCGTTCGCGCGGCTTCGCGAGCCTGCTGAACCGCGGGAAGAAGGAGACCGACCAGCATACCGATAATTGCGATGACTACGAGTAATTCGACCAGAGTAAAGGCGGGATGAAAGCCTGATTTTCGTAAGAAGGCATTTCGGCGCATAGCGTTTTCTCCTATTTGAGATAATAAACAGAACTTTTCCTATTCGTATATGATAGAAATAATAGAGGAAAAAGTCAAGGAGTTGAAAGAAGTATTTTCCGAAAAATAAAAAAAACCGTATCGGGTTCCGATACGGTTTAAATCTATGCGTTCCGTTTATGAATGAAATCATTCGGCATATGGATCGCGATTTTCTACAAAGGACGCGCCGGCGTCTTCAAATATGCTCATTTCCCAGCGCTGGATAGCGTTGATTGTTTCGTAATTACTCATCATGAACATAGACTGCGAATACTGCGGATTATCCTTGATGTTTTGGAACATGGAACGCAGTTCCGCGTCGTCCGGCGAATAGCTTTTGAGAAGCACGACGTACTGAATGGCGTTATTACGGTTCGGCAGGGCTTTTACTTCTCCCGGAACCATTTTGAAGACGTTAAGACGGAATTCTTCCGAAATATTGTTCAACTGGTCTTCGTAAAGGGCCAGGTCGGTAGGAGTCGGTCCCTGGGCGGTCATCGCGTATTGCGAGAAGTTTTCCACCGTAATCGGGTTGGTCAAGGCTTTGGCTTCCGTTGCGGATTTTGCCATATCGGCGGCTGCGGCTTTGGCCAATTCCTTCGCTTTATTGAGTTTCCATGCATTGGCGACAACTTTTTTAACGTCGTCCGTCAGTTCGGCAACGGCGGCGTCTTCTACCTCGGATTTCCACACGACATAATTGGCGTGGAGGTCTTCCGCTTCAATGCACGTGAAGATTTTCTTCATCATGATTTCATTGAATCCCATTGCCTGAGCGATAGGCTGTTCTGCAAGCGTATTGACGTCCATCAGGTCAAGTTCGACATACTGCAACGAATATTTATCCGCATAGGCTTTTGTTTCATCGCTGAAGACGAGCTTGGGTTCTTCCATGCCTTCCGTTTTGTTGAAGCGGTATTCGTTTAAAGCCGTTTTGTACGCGGAAACGTCGGATTGGACAAGTCTGGCAAAGACTTTTGCGTCGAACTGTTCTTCCGATTTTTCCGGAGCCGCGTTTTCAACGGGCGCAGCTTCCGTTACAACGGTTTCGTTCGCAACGAGACGGAAGGGATTTTCAACGTTCAACGAAGCGGCGGGAGTAGCTTCGGGCGCGGCTTCCGGCGCGGGCGCTGTTTCAGTTTCCGGCGCGGGCGCGGCTTCCGGCGTTTCATTCAGGACCGGCGCGTCGTCCAGATTGATAGCGTCGTCCAGATTGTCCGCGTTGAGCGGCGCGTCAAGAGCTTCCGGAGCCGAAGCATTAATCGGTTTGGCGTAAGAGAAATAGTGAACTTTGACTTTGGCCGGATTTTTGAAACCGACGACGCCTGCATTTTCGTTTGCCAGTTTGTCTTTATGTTCTTCAAAGTAACTGGCAATTTCCTGGTTCGTAGGATTGACAACGCGGTTAAGATAGTCTTCGGCCTTGACGGGCACGACGTCCAACGTTGCGCTTCGGTTAAGCGCGCAGAAATAATTCCACTGCTGCTCGACCGTTGTCGGGAAAGCCGGCATGGCAAACGGCATTCCTCCCATGTTCATCTGCTGCCCGATACCGGCAAGACAGAAATTGGAGTATTTACTTGCGAGAATGAGCTCTTTTAACCCTTCTTCAAAAGTCAGTTCAACGATTCTTCGGGATTCCAGAGCCGATTTGTATTCTTCCGCCGACTTGAAATTTTCTCGAATCATCTTACGAATTTCGCTGTCTCCAACGACAAAGCCCATTTTTTCCGCAAATCGCGCTTTGAGCCAGGTGGATAAGACGGATTGAGCGTCAAGACCCTGAAAATTGCCCTGCATCAGAACTTCGTATACGGCGTACTGTTGTTGACGGATAAGCTCGAATTCGTTTCCTGTCAGGTTTCCGAACATTTTGGAAACAAAAACTGTCTGTTTTCCCGGAAGGAAATTTCGATTGCACTGCTCAAGAGTAGGAATGAACACAAAGGAAAGCATGGTCAAAACGCCAAGTACGGCGAGCGACATTTTCTTGTTTCTACGAAAAACGCTGAATGTGGACATAGTTAAATTCCGGTGTTAAAAACTGAAATATTACCCGACAGGAAGAGAAGTAAAAGGTTCTTTCTGTCAAAATTTTGATCTGTTTAATTTTAGTCGTCTCAGGAAACGAACGTCGTTATGAAAAAACTCCGGTCCGGCGAACGCAGTCCGCGGCGCGCGCCGCAGAGGATAGACGTCGGAAAAGAACGCAGTTTTCGACCGTTAGTTTCCGTAAGGAATAAGGTCGTTTGTTCCGTGCGCGGACGATTCCGGCATGGAATTGCGGGAAATTTTCCGTGTTTATGAAAAAATCCAGCATAATAGATTTGTTATTATATCAATTTGCCTGAAAAAATGCAACCCCCCATAAGCGTTTTCTACGTATTTTTGAATCAGTTTTTTTAAAATCTGGTAAATTTTTTGAAGAAATTTGAGAAAAAAGACGCAAAAAATGAAAATCCTTTGACAGAGGACGGATTTTTGTTAAAGAAGCGAAATTGTTTAAAAAGACAGAAATTGAAAGCCATAGGGATTCGCATGAAAATATTTTCTCCAGTTGCGCTACTTTCTTCGGGGTGGTCCTTCCATTTTGAAGATTTATCGAGTATAATAGATAGTTGTTGGGAGTACGCTCCCGCATTTATTTTATTTTGAGATAGAGTCCGTAAAAGATAAACGATTTCATGAGAAACAAAGACAAATCAAAGGGTAGTGCGAAAATATTGGAAATTCAGCTTCGCGATCCGTATATTGCCGGCTGGCTGGCCTGGTTGGTTCCGGGACTTGGACATCTTTACCAGGGTCGAAAGGCGAAGGCGCTTGTCTACGCGGTATGCGTTCTCGGGCTTTTCTTTTTTGGGGCGGCGCTTTCCAGTGGAAAATGCGGACCGGCGCGTTGCGTTTATGTTGCAATGAGAAACAGCGTCGGCGCGGACCGGGATATGCGTTACTACTATCTGGCGCAGGTTTGGGTTGGTATTCCGGCATTTCCGGCTATTGTTCAGTATTTTCATGACCCGGACGGCGAAGACCCGCTATGGAATGGTTTGATGGCTCCGCCGCTCAAAGTAACGCCAGGGCGTCCAATCTATTCCGAGAACGACAATTCTATTGATAATATCCGTAAAAAGCTTAACCGTCGGTTTGAGATTGGAACGCTCATGACCGTCGTGGCCGGACTTTTGAATATTTTCGCTGTTTTTGACGCGCTTTACGGTCCGGTGAACGAGGAACAGGAGGAACGGGAGAGGCAAAAGCGGTTGGAGGAGAAACGGCTTCACCGAAAGGCAAAGCGCCGCAAGGGCGAGGATTTTGCGGAGGTCTGACCGTTGGACGCGGCAGACCCGACGACGGTTGGAATCGGTAAAGAAATGAAGGAGTTTTGAGGTTTTTATGGCGTTTTTTGCTTTTTTACGAATGTTCGACTGTCTTTATGCGATTCCTTTGATTTTGGCGACGGGAATGGTTTATTCCGCTTCCCGGCATGAAGACATTCGCGATGTATTGCGTCAGGGACTGCGTTTAAGCGGTTGGATTCTGGGTTTCATGCTGTTAGCGTTTATTTTGATGCTGTTTCTGTTCGGGTAATCCTGGAAAATAAATCAGGCGGACGAATTATGCGGATTGTGATTCTTGGAGCAGGAACCGTCGGATATTCTATTGCGCAGATGCTCAGTCGGCATCGTCACGACGTTACGCTTGTCGATCGGGACCAGGAAGTTCTGGACGCTCATTGCGATTCGCTTGACGCGATGGTTTTGTGCGGTAATGCGGCGGAGGCGTCCGTACTTTTTCAGGCTGGGGTAATGGATGCGGATCTTTGTCTGGCGGTAACGGATTCAGACGAAACGAATCTTATTGCCGCCAGTCTGGCTCGGGCGATGGGGGCAAGCCGAACGGTAGCTCGCGCCTATTCTCCAATTATCAATAATCTTGAAGTATTTGATTACTGCGACCACTTTGGAATCAATAAAATCATTAGTCTGGAGCAACTCACTGCGGTTCGTTTGGCTCAGGCCGTCGATAATTTTTCCGAGGCTCTCAGTCTTGAGTCGTATCTTTACGGCGATTTGGAGATGATGGACTTTGAGATAGGAAAAACGTCCCGTTGCCGCGGCAAGAAAATCCTTGATCTTGGTTTTCCGTCGGACGTGCGAATCGGAGCGATTCTTCGGAATTCGCAACCGTTTGTACCGCGCGCGAACGATATTCTTCAGGAGAACGATCGAATTTCCGTCTTTGGGGTTCGCGACGCGTTGCTGAAGGTTTGTCGGAGTATGGGCGGCGTTCTTCCCCGGAAGAAGACGATCGTGATTGCCGGCGGCGGGGAAACTGGATTGCATTTGGCGCAGATTCTTGGAAAAAGACATCGGGTTCGTCTTCTGGAAGCGGACCGCGAACGTTGCGAAGAATTGGCCGGCATGCTTAAAAGAAGGGCGGAGGTTGTCAATATTGATCTGAGAAGCCGCGTAGATCTTGAAGAGGAGCATATCGGAAAGGCGGAGGCCTTTGTCGCGTGCACCGGTTCCGATGAGAACAATCTGATTGGCTGCGTAACCGCAAGAGAGATGGGAGTTGAAGGAACGTACTGCGTTACGAATCGCGCAGACTATGGAGAAGTGATTCGCCAGAAACTGGAAATTGATTTTATGGTGAGTCCGCGCGAAGCGGCCGCGCGGCGCGTGATGAATTTTCTGCAAAGAGGCGTCGTTATTTCTCACGACAATATTTTTAGCAGTCAGATAGAACTGATCGAGATAGAAGTTCAGACCGGTTCGCCAATTTCAAAATGCCGTCTCCGCGATGCGAAACTTCCCCAACAGTGCATTATTTTGGGCGTTACGCGCAGAAAGACGCCAAAAAACGAAGTGCCTGGCGGCGATTTTCAGTTTGAAGCGGGCGACATTGCTCTTGTTGCGACGAAAAACACGCAATTGGACGAACTTACGGTTCGGTTTGAAGCGTCGTAACCCTTTCCGTTTGCCGAATTTGAAAGAATCTTTTTTCGAGAAATTGTGCCGACTGCCGACCGACGCGCGAAGCGTTTGAAAATTTAATGCGGGGAACGGATTCGACGCGCCCCGCCCCGACGCGGAGCGACCGAGAGGCTCGAGCGTAAAACGCCGCCCGAAACGCGGTTTTTTACGGGGTTGGAAAATGGACCGGCGCTGCGTTGCGGAAATAAGCTTGAAGAGCAAAAAGAAGCGTTTCTCCCGTGATTTACGAACTCATCAAGAAATAAAAAAGGATTGCGAAAGACCG
>CAZWOV010000050.1:0-11949 GCA_964635645.1 uncultured Planctomycetaceae bacterium
GGAACTGGACGGTTTTGTTCGAAAACTTGAAGAAAAGGCAAACATGAACTCCGAGGAGAAAAAATGAGAACGATTGTTTGGCCTTTGAGCGTTTGTTTCCTGATTCTTTTTTCTGAAATAAACGCGCCGGCTTGCCGCGCGGAAAAATCGATCGAATCGAAAAGTATTCATTTGGAGATCGCGCAGTTTCCTTCATCAGGATTGGTCATGCTTCCGCTTTCTGAAGTTTCAGACGTTGAGTTTTCAGACTGCCGGGATTTGGCCTGGGGAATGTGTGAAAATTGGGAAGGTAAATTTCCCGTTCAATTAATTTCCTTAAAATCGGGTTGCTTTGCCGTTTTTCAGGTTCCGCGGGAGTTAACGGAACGTTCCCGGAAAGAGATTTTGAAATTCGCGATTAATTTGGAGCCGGGAAGTCGGATTCCAGCGGAAAGCAGGGATGAAATCGTTATTCAAACGCCTGCGTTTTCGATGGTTTTGAACATTTGCCGAAACGGCGGATTCCCTTCGCGGCTGACGTTTTCGTCTAATCGTGAAACTGAAAGTATTACGTGGGGAGATCGCCTTTTTGCCGTTCCGGATTCAGAAACGCCGGGATTTTCAGGAGTCTGGTCTTTGACGGAGGATCCGTCGCCCCGTTTGGAGCTTATTGCGGACGGGTTGTTCTGTACGGTGGTCCGACAAACCGCGCGTTATTATCGCGGAGGATCCGCGCCTCCGTCGGAGCCCGGCGCCGTTTATGATTGGGTCTTTTTTAAAAACGCCGAGGGACTGATTGCCGTTCAGGCCGTTTTGTGTCAAAAATCTCCATTTTCATGGAAAGAAGCGCATGTTGGCGAACTTCATGTCAACGACGCTTCGTTTCCTTTTTGGGGAGGGACGGATCGGGTTTTTAATGCGAAAAAGCAGAATTCTGGATGCTTTCTTACTGAAAAAAACGATCTTTCTGAAGAAAAAGTTCGAATCAATTTCGATTGCGCGGCCGGTTTGTTCGACGGCGAAAATCTCATTGCGCAATACGCGCCGAACGTTCTTTTTTACGGAAATCCGTCTGGTCGGCGGATTTATCTTCACGCGCGGGCGGATAATGCGTGGAAAGGTTGGGAAACGCGCCAAAGCGAACCGTGTTCTTTCATTTTGAAGGTTCTGTCTTTGGGGAAAAACGTTCAAAACGACGCAAAAGACATTGGGGAAAACATTGGAAAGAGCGGATTTCCCGAATTGGAACCGGTTCGGCTTTTACCGGGTTATTTTCGTTGGACTTCGGAGAACTCCAGTTGGGAAGACGTTATTGCCGAGGCTGAAAAGACTCCGCTTTGGCGCCTGGCTGATTCGCAGAAAGATTCCGCGTTACTGGAAACGCGGTTGCTCCGCAATGCCGACCTTGCGGTTGTTTTGGCGCTTTACGGCGCGAAAGACGGAACGAAGTCTCTTAGCCTTAACGCGTTGGCCGACGTGAAGGCGGATTTTGTTTTGACGCGGACTCCGCAGGAACTCTTTACGCTTGAAGTGGAGTCGGCGCCGAAAGCGGCGGAGGATGGAACGGAGAAACGCGGGAGAAAAACCGAACGGAACGTCGAACAAAAAAGCAGAAAGTATCTGACTTCCCGTTCGTCCTGGCGAAAAATCGAGTGGGACGGAAATTTTATTACGTTTACGGGACCGGCGGAACTTCCGGAAGCTCCGGAACTTCAAGTTCGCGTAAAGGCGGATCCGTCCGCCGTAATTTCAGATAAACCGGAAACTCTTAGTATGCCGACGTTTTCCTTTGGTATCTCCGTCGCGACGAAGACGGAATCCGTCCGTCCGCTGAATGTTTCGGTTGGCCGAATACTGATAGAAAATACGGGGCCCGGTATGAAAGCCGTTCATCCAGGCGGTTGCGGTACGATCGTAGAGGCTCCGGCCGACAACGGAACCGCGTATCGCGGCGTCTATCCGTCGATGAACGCGGTTATGCCGTGGATGGCCTTCTGGGACAAGGAACGCGGAACGGGTCTTTATCTTGCGTGTCTGGATCCGAACGGCTCCGCTAAAAACGTGTTGCTTCAAAATCCTCAGGAAACGTCGAAAATGTTAATGGAGGCGAGTCAACCTCTTCCTCTTGAAACTGGAAACGTCGGCGCGGAAACGTTTTTTGCCGGAGAAGTCGTTTGGCAGAGATTGGATGGCGATTGGTATTCCGCGGCGTCCCGTTACCGCGATTGGGTTCGCCGTTTCGCTTCCTGGTATCCGAAAATGGGGCCGGAAGGCCGAGTCAGCGAGCCTCTTTGGATGAAGCGTCTCTGCGTTTGGGGGCGAGTTTTTGGAGAAGCGTCCGCGGCCGTTCCTCAGGCTGTGAAATTCAGAGAAACGCTTGGAATTCCCGTGGGAATCCATTGGTACCATTGGCATGAGATCCCGTTCGATAACGACTATCCTCACTATTTACCGGCAAAAGCAGGTTTTGCCGAAGGCGTGAAGGAAATGCAGAAAAACGGTTGCCGCGTCGTGCCTTATTTGAACGGACGGCTTTGGGATACCAGAGACAGAGAAAATGAGGATTTTGAATTTTCTGCAGTAGGATTGGCCGGAGCGGCGAAGAAAAACGACGGAACGCCGTTTTTGGAAACGTATCAAAGTCGTGAAAAAGACGGTTCCAAGGTCGTTCTAGCGGTAATGTGTCCCGGATCGAACGTTTGGAAAAAAACGTTGGCGGAAACCTCTTGCCGACTGATCAACGAATATGGATTAGACGGCGTTTATCTGGATCAGATTGCTTGCGCCGCTCCGGTTCTTTGCGAAGATCCGACGCACGGTCATTCTTTGCGCGGCGGTTCATGGTGGGCGAACGAGTACCGGAAATTACTGACTTTTTTACGCGAAGAGGTTGAACGCGGTCGAAAAAATGAAGAGCGGCGTTTCGACGCGCCGATCGAAAATCAGGAGGGAGAATCGGTAACGGCGGACGACGCCGTGAAACGTTTTGTTAAAAAAACGAATAGTGAAATTCAAAGACTTGCCGACCTTCCGAAAGATTTTATTCTCTCTTCAGAAAGCAATGTGGAAACCTGCGCGAACGATATCGACGGAATGGTCTGTTGGCATATTGAGGGTAAAAACGTTCCGGCATGGCACGTCGTTTATTCCGGAGCGGTTTTTCCTTACGGACGCGCTTATGACGGGAATAGTCGCGCAATGCGTATGAAGTGGGCGAATAATCTGGTTTGCGGCGATTCGCCCGGCTGGTTTCCGCCTGAATTTATTCAAAAACCGGAACTTGGTCCTTATCTTCGGCAATTGGCGCGGTTTCGTTTTCATTCGATTGAATACTTCTATCTTGGCGAGCTTCAACGCGCGCCGAAGCTCCTTGCCGGGGATATTCCGGAATGGAGCGAGAACTGGAATATCTTTGGACGCTATTCCATTAATGCGACGCCTGTGGTCCAGACTGCCGCGCGGCGAATACAGAACTATCAATATGATGAAAATGGAAATCGGCTTTGGGATACCGGGAAAACGGAACGTGTTCTTTTGATTTTTACTAATTATTCATTTGAAGACGCGGTTTCTCGAATTGAGGTTGATTGGAGCGATTTAGGATTGAACCCGGAACGCTGCGAGTATTTTCACGTTGATTCGGAAGGACGAAAGAAACGGACGACATTTGAGGAGTTGCGTTTGCCGCTCCTTTTTTCCGCGGGAGAAACTTGGGGAGTGGAAATTGTTTCAGATGCGGAGCGAAACGGTAGCGGATGCGGCGGCGAATGAGAATTTCTCATCTTTTTTCCTTTTTCTTCTGGAAAAAACGGGAAAAAGTCAGGGTTGCTCCTTGTTTTCTCTGAAAGATAGGTTAAAATAAGAGGCGGTTTTAAAAAAGTTTTTACCTGCCGCAAAAATTGGGAGCAGACAAATCATGAAATACTATCTTGGCATTGACCTTGGGGGAACCAACACAAAAATCGGGATTTTGGATGAAAATGGGAATATTCTTGTGAAGGGATCTGTTCCGACGCACATTCAGGAAGGTCCGGAGGCCGCCTGCCGCAGAATTGCGAACGGCGTCAACGATATTCTGGCAAAAGCCGGTTTGAAGATAGAAGACGTCGCGAAAGCCGGTCTTGCGTCTGCCGGACCGATGGATATTCCCGGTCGTAAACTTCTCCAGACGGCTAATCTTGGCGAGAAGTGGAAGTATTGTCCGATTGCGGACATGATGAGCGAGGCGTGCGGAATTTACGTAGAATTTGCAAACGACGCTTCCGCCGCGGCGTTCGCTGAATTTTGGGTTGGAAAGGGAAAAAATGCTAAAAAGCATGAATATACTCCGAATGGAGCGATTGAACTGGACAAACCCATCACGAGTATGGTTCTTCTTACGCTTGGCACGGGAATCGGTTGCGGGATAATTCTGAATCGGATGGTTTACGACGGCGAGCATTCCCAGGGCGGAGAATACGGTCACGCTATTATTGACACGACTCCCAACGCGCGTATTTGCGGTTGCGGACGCCCTGGACATTATGAAGCGTACGGAAGCGCCACCGCGGTCATTGCCCGAACGAAGGAGATTGTGGCGTCCGGCGTCGAGACGTCGTTGAAAGAGCGCGCGGCGGACCTCGATACGATTGGCGCAAAAGTTGTCGCGGAGGAGGCGCAGAAGGGCGATCCCGTCGCGATGAAAATTATCGTCGATACCGCGAAATATCTTGCGATTGGGATTGCGACGCTTATGCATACTCTTGACCCCGACGCGATCTATATCGGGGGCGCCATGACCTTCGGCGGAAACGATTCCGAGCTTGGCAGAACTTTTATTCAGGCAATTCGCGATGAAATCAGGATTCGCGCTTTACCGACCTGTTCGGCGACGACGATCGTCGATTTTGCAGAACTCGGCGGCGACGCGGGATTTATTGGCGCCGCCGGGATTGCGAAAGCCTTGGGATGAATACGAAATTCAGTTAAAAGAGACGAATTTTCTGCGTTGGAGGAATCGTTATATCTTTTCCGATTTGTCTAATCTGAACAAACCCCGTTTTTTTTGGAAATTTTTGAAAAAAAACGGGGTTTTGCTATGTTCTTTTTTCTTTTTAGCGGCTATACTTAGGAAAGGAGAGGCGGAAGAGGCGGCGGAATGAGCGTTTGTCATTGATTCTGTTGTTTTTTTCGTATGGTTCAATGAGAATCCGGAGAGGGGAATGGATACCGTCATTTTGTTTTTTAACTTGATTTTTGTCGCGGTTTGGACTTTTGTCGGGACGTTGATGGTTCAGTCCTGAGCGGCGTCCAATAGAGATTCCTTTGAATACGGCGTTGGAGAACGTTATGCAAACCGTTCTCTTTTTTTATTTTAAAATCTGTTTTCAGCAAGATCGTTTTCTTTTCTCATACTCTATACTTGAATGAATCGTTGGTCCGCTTTGCGGAGAAAGTATTTTAGATTTATCTGATTCTCAAGGGAGTAAAATATGAGCGAAAGTATTCATGAACATTCGGACCGGGATAATGAGCCGAAACAGTCGGAAGGAATGAATTCATCCGGCATTCAGTCGGATTCAAAAGCTGAAAACGATGAAAAAGTCAATGGAAAGAAAGATACGTTTGAAAAAACGTTTTCAGACGTTGAAAATGAAAAAACATTCTGGGGACGCGGAAAGACGTTTTTTCGCGGAATCTATTGCGCGGTAAAGGATGTTGGAGACGCGTGTTCCAATTCGTCTCGGGAAGAAATGATTCGGGAATGTTTCTCTTTAGGAGAAAAGGGTTCCGCCTGCTCGTGCGACCAGGATTTTTGTTTTTGTCAGGCTCTTTTCCCTTGGCTTGGGTTTGTTGGGATCGCGATGTTTTCCGGATGGATTTCAAGTTTATTTCTTCAGCCGGAGGGTTTTGCGTGGTTCGCGTCGCTTAACCGGCCTGTTTGGACTCCGCCGCAGTGGATTTTTCCGCCGGTTTGGATTGTTCTCTATTTTCTGTTGGGAACGTCCGTCTGGCTTGCGTGGAGAAAAGCCGGTTGCCGAAGAGGGGCGGGAATTCTTGTTTTGTTTGCGCTTCTTCTTTTTCTCCAAATCAGCTGGAGTTATTCTTTTTTCTTTACGCAAAATCCGTTTGGAGGTTTTATTAATCTGATTTGGGTCTTCACTGTTCTTGGGCTTTTGGCTCTGGCAATCAGTTCGAAATGCCGTTGCGCGGCGGCGTTGCTTTTACCCCAGATGCTCTGGATTCTTTATGCTCTGGTATTGAATTATCAGATTTGGAAGATGAATTAATTTCAGAGACGGAATCCCGGATATGGAGCGTAAATTCTAACGTAGAAAAAGGACGCCGGATTTTTATTGAATCGGGCGTCCTGAAAGAGACGGGGAGGTGCGGCCCCGTCCGAATTTTTCAAACTAAACGGAAAATAAAAACGGCTCCGTCAGCTTTTCTTGATTTTCGGTTTTGTTGAAACTTCAATCGTGTAGCTGGAATAATATGGACGATATTTTCCGAAGCTAACGCCGTTAAGAACGGTACCGATGAGAGGAATGTCGATCATCCTGATTCTTTCGCACGCTTCATAAACGAGCGGGATACGGCTGACGTCGCGCATGACGGAAAGAATTACGCCGTCGCAAAGGCGCCCCATGACCAGCACGTCCGCGTCGGTGAGGACCGGTCCGGAGTCCACGACGATGAAATCGAACTGTTCGCGCAACAGCTGCATGGGTTCTTCCATACCTCCCTGCGCCAGAGCGATGATGGCGTCCGGGTGAGGTGAACCGGCTGGAATAATCCATAGATTTTCAACTCGAGTCGTCGTAATGACTTCGTCGAGAGAGACTTTTTGACGGAGATACTCGGCTAAACCGGGGTTAAGCGGACGATCGAACATACGGTGCGCGGACGGGCGGCGCAGGTCGACGTCGACAAGAATGACTCGTCGGCCGGTACGGGCCAGACTGGCCGCCAACTGACTTGAAACGGTTGTTTTGCCTTCTTTTTCCAGCGAACTGGTGATTAGGACCGCCTTCATGTTCTCTGATTCCGCGCGGTGCAGCAGGGCGGTTCGGATATTATCGATAGACTCCATCAGAAGTCCCTGAACGCTTTGATTTACCCGACTGCGGTGAACGCCGCGGGAGATCAACGGAAGGTCGCCCATGACGTGAAGCCCTAATCCGTAGGAGAGTTCGTCCGTTGTATTAACGCGGCGTCCGAGGAAGTCGAAACCGCTGACGGCCATGACCGCTCCCAAGAAGCTCATCAATCCCAGGAAACCCATCATTTTGAATTTGTCGGCCTGATTATTGTGTTTCGGCGCTTCCGGTTCGGTAATGGTCTGGACTCGCGGAGCGGCCTGAGATTCCAGGTTCCATTCGTCAAGCTGCGTTCCCATTCGATTATACATCGATTTCATACGGTCCAGTTCAGTTCGGAGACTTTCCAATTCCGTAGTTTCTCCCGACGTTTTGGCTTTGGCCAATTCCGCCTGGTATGATTTTTCACAGGATTCGTATTCCGCCTGATAGACCGAAAGCTCAATTTTCAGCTGTTCAATCGTATCGGCGAGTTTTTCCGATTTCGTCATGGGAACTTCCTGATTGTCGATCTGCGACTGAACCAGTTTGGCGATTTCAGGAGTTAATCGCTTCGTCATGGCGTCGATTTGCCGCTTCGTTTCTTCCAGAGCCTGTTCCAGACGCTTGATATTGGGGTGAGTCTGATCTTTGGCGACGGAACGTTCTCTTTCCAGAAGTCCCTGAATTCCTTCGTAGTTTTTTCGAAGTTCCGCTAATTCCGGGTTTTGTCCCAAGGCCTGGATGGTCAAGGTTCGAATCATGTCCGTACGTTGTTTGATGCGGGCCTTTTCGCGTTCTTCCTGCGTGAGACCGGATTCGCTCGGCAACATCCGTTCCAGAAAAGCGGTGCGTTTTTTAATTTCCATCGTCAAACCGTTGATTCGGGCAAGGTTCGTGTCGCGCTTCTGACGCCAGTACGCGAGGTTTTCCTGCGCGTATCTGTTGGAATACATCGCGTTTTTGGAATCGCTGACTCCAAGACGGTCCGCCAGGTTCTGGTACTGAATTTCCTTGCGCTGAATCATTTTTTCCAGGTTTTTGTACGACCTGTCAAGCAGCGCTCGTTTTTGCGTTTCCAGGTCGCGTTCAAACTGAACGATTTCCTGCATGTAGGAGTCGCGGACGGCCGTCAGGATTTTGATGAGTTCGTCGCGGTCCGGACCGTTGATGGAGATCGTGAGGATTTCCGAACCGGTGTATCCGACGTTAAGATGTTGAGCCAGCCAGTAGACTTTGTCTTCTTCGTTACGCAGACAGTTCAGTTTGGAAATGCCGGACTGTTGGAGCGCCGGACCAAGTACGATGTTGCTTCGGATAAGCGTCGCCTGGGCGTTTCGGTCGTTCAGGTAGTGCTTTTCCGTGGGCATTTTGAAGAGAATGTACTGCCGATTTTCCGCAAAACGAAGACGGACGTTGGCGGAATACTCGACCGGAATCATGAGCTGAGCGATCAAAATCGTGATCGCCGCAAGGAAGAAGCCCAGAACGAGACTGATGGCCCAACGGCGGCGGAAAGCGTAAAGCAGGTCGGACGGTTTAATGGCGCGGTTAATAATTTCCGGCTGTTTTCGGTAAAGCTGCATATCCCTGCGGCCTTCCCGTCCCGTCGTTACCGAAAGCGAACGATTGGGAGAATTCGCTTCAACTGGAAGCTGATTAAAATTTTGTTCCACTTTTGCACCTATTTATTAAATTTTGGTTGAATTTCTTCAACAGAGTTTTTATTTGCGGTTAATTTTATCTGGATTTTCATAAATTCCAAGATTATTCAGGTATTTCGGTATTCCGGAAATCAGAAACCGCGTTCCGAACAGACAGCGAATGTTTGACGGATTCTGAACCTGCCTGAAAAAGGGGAATTCTCGAATTTTCAGATGGATAAATTACCGTACGCAGCGAGGATTGGAAATGTTTGATTCGAATTTTCAAAGCATTTCAATCTTCAATCTGTTTTTTGTCTTTCCAAAAGACTTCCTGCGGATTTTCGATCATGTCGAGCGGCGTTGGATCTTTTGATTCTACAAAAATATGCGAAATGATCCATTGCAGTAGTACGAGCAACGCGATCGCCAGGGGGACCATAAGGAGTCCGGCTCCGTCATGCACCAGTTTTTTGAACGTTTCGCTTTCCGGGAACATGAAAATCGCTATTCCGGTAGTTACGATTCGCGTGATGTTGGTAATCAGCGCAATCGGTATCGCCATAAGCAGGATAATCAGATTTTCCCACCATTCGCGTTCATTGATTAGAATGAGCGAAATGGAAAGAGCGAGGAAAATCGTTGTCATTTTTAATCCGCTGCACTGTTCCACAATATCGATTTTGCTGGTTCCAAGAGAAATGGAATTTCCATCCTGGAAGGCGGCAAAACCCAAAATTTTGAGGACGACGGCGCTTGCGTGCGTCGCAAAACGCTGCATTGGAACAAGTAATTGCTGCGTTGCCGTATGAGGAAGCGGAAACATGAACAGGAGAAGGAAAGAGACCGGTCCGGCCCAGCGGAGCATGGAGGTTCCGCCAACCATGAGAATTAACCCGGTGAAAACGAGTACGAACGTGTACATGTCGCCCGTTTCGAATGACGACATAAATATACGCAGCACAGAAGCGACAAGGATAATTCCCATACCGGCCAGGCGTTCGCGGACGGTTGATTCCCGTAAAGGCTGGCGCCGCATGTAAAGGATGATGATTGCTAAAACTGGAATCAGGTAACCATGCGAATAAAGTTCATTCGTACTCCATTCGGCCATGGCGCTTTTGAACATATTCCAGTAAGCGTAGATTGAAAGAATGAGAAATCCTCCCATTACGCTCCACGCTTTCCATTCTTTTACGGGAATTTCTACCGGATCGTTTTTTTGCGCTGAATTCGTATTACTCATTTGAATCTTCCTGAGTTTGAATTTGTTCAAATGTCTGAACGGTTTGAATTGTTCGTCTGCCGTCTGTTGAGATATTCTTTTGAACAAGCGGAAGGCTGGACGTATATTCAATCATCGTTAAATATCGAATACTCAAAAAAATTTCTTTTGATTTATTCGGTTTACGTCGTCAGGTTTCTGAAATTGGAAAAACTTTCGCAGTTTGTCTGCTTTTTGCAATAGGCCCCGTTTATCTAAAAGAAAAACTTGAAGTGAAATAGATGTGAAAATAGAACAAGGAGAGAAAATAGAAAGAGCGCGGGAGGCAAATTTTTAACGAGGTCGCCCGTTCAAAATATTGGGGGGAGGGTAGGTTTTTTTTTTAAACATGGTATAATTGACGATAGTATTCTCAAAGAATGAAGAGAATCAAGAAAACCAGAGACGATTTTATGAGGAGACGATTCGATGGACTTAAAGAATCTTGAATCGGAGCTGAAGCAATTGCTTGCGGGCCCCTGGGACGAGTCAAAACGGGGGAAACGGATAGAGACGGAGGTTCGTTCTCTTTCGGAGACCGACGCGCTCGGAAAGGCGGTCGAGCATGTTCTGGAAAACGGAACGGTCGTTTCCCTTCTTGGGACGCTTGGCGCGGGAAAAACACGTTTTGTTCAGGCTGTATCGGTTGCCGCGGGAGCGTTGGAAGACGATGTGACGAGCCCTACGTTTGTGCTGATTCAGGAGTATGTTTCTGGGAGGCGTCCCATATTTCATTTTGACGCGTATCGATTGAAAGACGACGATGAATTTCTTGAGTTGGGTCCGGAAGAGTATTTTGACGGCGGCGGTTTGACGTTTATTGAGTGGGCGGACCGGGTGGAAGCCTGTCTGCCGAGGGATTACGTTCAAGTCCGTATTTCTCAGACGGGCACGGAAAGCCGACTGTTTGAGTTCCAGCGAATTAAGAAATGAGGAAAGCGGGAAAATGCCGGAAGGATTGGAGCGTCCGGGATTGTTGGGGATGAGTCGTAAAATTTTAAGCCGCGCGTCGGAAGCGGAATTTTTCGAGGCTGGAATTTTATGAAATAATTCTTGACGAGGGGCGCGGGGATTTCCGAGTTCTGTTAATTTGACGTTGCCATGCCAAAACCAAAAGAAAATACGACGATGAAAACTACACCGATGATGAGGCAGTATCAAGAGGCGAAAAAAGCGTGTCCGGACGCCATCTTGCTTTTCCGGATGGGGGATTTCTATGAAATGTTCCATGACGACGCGCGTCTTGGCGCACGAGTGTTGAATCTTGCGCTTACGAGCCGTGAAAAGGGCGAAAACGCGATGCCGATGGCGGGTTTTCCGCATCATCAGATCGAAGCGTACGTCGGGAAACTGATTAGTAACGGATACCGCGTCGCGGTTTGCGATCAGATGGAGGACCCGAAGCAGGCGAAGGGGATCGTCAAGCGCGAGGTGACGCGCGTTGTGACGCCGGGAACGTTGACGGAAGATTATCTGTTGAATCCGAAAGAGAGCAATTATCTGGCGGGTGCGGTGATTGACGACGCGGCTGTTGGAATTGCCTGGATTGATCTTTCGACCGGGAAATTTTACGCGGCGGGTTTTCCAAAGTCCAGATTTTACGATCAGTTGGCAAGAATCATGCCGTCGGAGTGTCTGATCGGCGAAAAAGAGAAACTTCCGGATTGGGTTGAGAATAAAATGATGATTACGCGCCGCCCGGAATGGGCTTCCGGGTTCGCGTTTGCGCAGAAGGAATTGATTGAGCATTTTCGCGTAATCAATCTGGACGGTTTTGGATTTAATCTTCAGGTCCCGGAGGATAAACAGGCAATTCGAGCGGCGGGCATGGTTCTTGACTATCTGAAGGAAACCCAGAAAGCGTCGCTTGAACATATTGATTCGCTGACGGCATACCACACGGGCGATACGCTTGAAATTGACGAGTCAAGCCGACGGAGCCTGGAGATTTCTCGAACGTTGCGCGAGGGAAAACGCGAGGGTTCTCTTCTGGCGACGCTGGATT
>CAZWOV010000051.1:0-11931 GCA_964635645.1 uncultured Planctomycetaceae bacterium
GCGAAGTATTCGAACGCCTGATAGAGCCTCTTGTCAGCGGCGTTTACGCGGCGGATATGAAACGTCTTTCATTGATGGCGACGCTTCCCCGTTTCCGCGAAATGGAAAAAAAGCACCGATCGCTTATTCGCGCCATGCGTGCAAACTGCGCGGAAGCGAAAAAGAAAGCCCGGGCGGAGAAAAAAGCCGCGTCTTCCTGTTCGACGTTGGGCAAAACCGGTGAAAATGCGTCTGAAACGCCGCAAAGCGGACCGCGATACAATCTGTTCGTAACTCTCAAGGGAGGCCTTAATCAGATTGTCGATGAAATCGAAAAGCGTTTGGACCCCGCCCTGCTTCATTGCGGAGCGGAAGCGGTCGCTCTCCAACCTGGAGAAAATGGAAAGTGGATCGTAAGCTGGAAAAATCTTGGGAACGCGGAACAAGGCGCGGAAACTCCAACTGTTTTAAGCGAAGAATTCGACGGGGTTATTCTTGCGACGGAATCGCACGGTATGGTTTCGCTTCTTGAGTCCGCTTCGATTCATCGGGCCGCGCGGCTTCTTGCCGGGATTGAACATAACGGAACCGTTATTTTGACCGCCGCGTTTCGACGCGAAGACATTGGACATCCTCTGGATGGGATGGGAACCGTTGTGCCGGCCATAGAGAAAAATCCTGTTTTGGCCATCAGCTTCAGTAATGAAAAATATCCGCATCGCGCGCCGGAAGGAATCGTTCTTCTGCGGATTTTCAGCGGCGGTTCGCGAAATCCGGAAGTGGTTTCAATGCCGGAAGAGGAAATTGCGAAGCTTTTGCTTAAAAGCGTAACGCCATGTTTGAAAATTCATGGTAAACCCGTATTTACCAGCGTTTCCCGGTGGCCAAACGCAATGCCTCAACTGCATTTCGGACATTTGGAAAGAATCAGGGAATTCCGGGAAGAAATGAGTTCCTGGCCCACGATAGCCGTAGCGGGTAATTTTCTGTCGGGAGTTGGAATGCCGTATTGCATTCAGACCGGAGAAGACGCCGCGCGAAAGATCCTTAAGAATTTCAACGGGAATAATGCGCGGTAAATATGGAATGGTCCGTTGATTTCAGATGAATCGATCGTCGAATTGTCGGAGCGCTTTGTTGTGGGATTTAAGAATTACCCGGAACTCGGAAGGAATTTGAAACCGTCCGAAAACCGGGTAATACTCAATAAATCTTTCAGAAAAGTTGCCGTCAGTATTTTGAGCGTTGCGTCTGAAAGAAAACGCTCAAATTCATTCGGCGGCCGGAGCGTCCTGAGCCGGATTTGCGACGCGGGCGCGGCGGGCTACTTCCGTTTCGATAACGCCGAACATGGCTTCGTGACGCTGAAGAGTCAGGTGAAGCGCCTGGAACATGCGTTTTGCCGTGTAGTAGTTCATGACGACGCGCTGGGAAATATTAATCGGGTTGGTTGGAATTCCAACCGGCTGGGGATTGAGACCGAAATCAATGATCATTTCTTCCGGAGCTCCGGAGACGCGGCAGAAGTTTGCATAGCAACTGACTGCTTTGTCGTCATTGATCTGAACAACACGGGGAGCTTCCTGCTGAGCCTGAGCCGGAGTTTGTTCGACTTCGTTGGACATTTCAAATCCTTTCTTGAAAAAGTTGGTTTGGCGTCAATACGCCTGGTTAAACTCAAATTGTGTTGATTAGATTGACTATAGATAAAAATATTTATTTAGTCGATAGCAATTTGAGATTTTCATCCTGAAATTTAAAAAATTTTTTTCCGGGAGTAATTTAAAAGATGAAAATCAGTCGAATTACGTTTACCGTCGATGATTTGAAAAAGGGAGAACAAATAGCCTCCGAACTCCTTGAACGGCAATGGGTCGCCTGCGTTCAGCGCGTTTCCGTTCAAAGCGGCTATCGATGGAAAGGCAAGCTGGAAAACGCCGAAGAATGGAAATTTGAATTAAAAACGCCTCTTCATGGAACTTGCGCCGTAGTACGGTTTATTCAGGAAAATCATCCTTACGAGGTTCCTGAAATTTTGACTGAAGAGATTACGTCCGTCAATCCGGATTTCGACAGATGGATATTGGAGGAATGCGTCGGATTGGAAAAAAAAGCTTAACAATAAGATCGGCGTGGAAATTTTATGAATAAATTCATAAAAAAAGAAAATCAAATTTTCGAAAAGCCGGGAATTTCCTATTGAACTAAACGGAAAAATATGATAAAATTTTCCTGTTTTAGGAATACTTGGCTTTGGGAAAGAATTGTATGAAAACCGATTCGTTCAAAGAAATGTGCCGTTTAATCGACTATACCCGACGTAATTACCTGGTTCGCGAATGGTCGAAAATATGCGAAGGCAAACCCATCGCGAAACTATCCAATCGCCATATTCATTATCTGACGATGATTCGTTTCCAGCTTCCATGCAATCTGAATACTATTATGCAGATTACCGGGCTTTCTTCTTCGGCCGCGTCAACTTTTGTTGAGAAAATGGTTCAGGCTGGTCTCGTTACGCGGGAAGCCAATGAAGAAGACCGCCGTAACGTTCGGATTATTCCGAATCAGGAAACCCGAAGGATTTTTCAGGAGGTGGATCGGCGTCTTGATTCTTTAATTGATTTTCTGGCGGAGGACTGTACTCCGGAAGAAATCAATGCGGTTGAAAGAGTCGGCGAGTTGATCTGTCGGAAGATCCTTGCCAAAAAAAACTGGATAGATAGCGAACGGACGCAGAATAAAGGCGAAAAATGATTTCGTCCCTTTTCTTAAAATTTCAGGAAAGAACTGATTATGCAAAATAAAAGAGTCGTTGTGACTGGATACGGCGTAGTTTCATGCGTCGGAAATAATTCTTCGGACTTTTGGACTTCTTTGGTTGAAGGACGTTGCGGACTTGGTCCTATTACTAAATTTGACGCCTCTAATTATCGAACTCAAATTGCAGGGGAAGTCAAAGATTTTGATATTTCGCGTTATCTTCCTTTTAAGGATGCGAAACGGATGGATCTTTTTTGTCAATACGCGTTGGTTGCCGGAGACGAAGCGTTGGAAATGGCGGGGTTGCCGAAGAATTTCCAGGAAAGCGAATTGGATGAGAATCGGGTCGGAATTGTCGTCTCAAGCGGTATTGGCGGAATCATTGCTACTACGACGCAAAACAATATTCTTCTGGAACGCGGTCCCGGAAGAGTTTCGCCTTTGGCCATTCCCATGATGATTGCAGACAGCGCGTCGGGCGATCTTTCTATTCGATACGGCGCCAAAGGACCGAATTTCGGTCTTGTTTCCGCCTGCGCTTCCGGTTGTCACTCCATTGGAGAAGCGTACTGGATTATTCAGCGGGACGACGCCGACGTCATGCTGGCCGGCGGTACGGAAGAAAGCGTTATGCCGTTGTGCATCGCGGGATTTGCTTCCATGAAAGCCATGAGTACTCGAAACGACGATCCGCTTCATGCGAGTCGGCCGTTTGATTTAAATCGCGATGGTTTCGTGGCCGCAGAGGGAGCGGGAGTAATGGTCCTTGAAGAACTTGAACACGCTAAAAAACGCGGCGCAAAAATTCTTGCGGAAGTCGTGGGATACGGCGCTTCCGGCGATGGATACCATATTACCAGTCCTGATCCGGAGGGCGCCGGCGATACCCGCGCTTTCCAGATTGCAATGAAACATGCAAAAATGTCTCCGGAAGATATGGATTACGTGAATGCGCACGGCACCAGTACGCCGCTTAACGATAAATATGAAACGCTCGCTATCAAACGGGCTTTCGGCGATCACGCTGCGCGATTAGCCGTTTCAAGTACCAAAGGAACTACCGGACACGCTCTCGGAGCAGCCGGAGCTTTGGAATGTATCGTTTGCGTTAAAACAATAGAAAATCAGGTTATTCCTCCGACAATCAATTATGAAACGCCGGATCCGGAGTGCGATCTAAACGTTACGCCCAATACCGCGGCGGAGCGTCCGGTTCGTTATGCCGCGAACAATAATCTGGGATTTGGCGGTCATAACGCCGTTGTTATTTTCAAAAGATTTGAAGATTAGACCTTCGCGTCCGAAAGTAAAAAGGGCGCGGTTCGAGAGAAATTGCGATAAATTCAGCCCATGCGGAAGATTATCCGTACAGGCTGTTTTTTTTATTCTTTTTATGTTTTATGTTTTTATTCATTAAAGAGCGTATTCCGCGCGTACTTTTAGTTTCCGGCGGGGAAATTTGTTTGAGCAATCGGACTATTCCATTTGATAGAGCCAACGCCGCGCGATATCCCGATCGTCGTGCTTTCGCGCTTCTCCGCCGATGAGTTGAAATTTTTCGTTTCCCTTGCCTGCAATTAACACGCAGTCACCGGGATTTGCCATGCTTAGGGCGTTCTGAATCGCTTCTTCGCGCGAATGACAGATTTCGACTCTTTTTTGGTATTTTTGCCGTACGCCGCCAAGTAACTCTTCCATGATTTTTTCCGGCGGTTCCGTTCCTGGATTCATGTCTGTCAGAATCAGACGATTGGATAGACGCGAGGCGGTATCTGCCAGAGTTGGGCGCCTTGTTCTGGTTTGTCCGCCTGAAACGCCGAAAACCGTAAGAATTTTTCCTTCGGTAACTTCATGGAGAAAATGGAGCGTTGATTTCAACTCCTCCGGCGTGCTGGCCGAATCAACGATAACGGAAAAGGGCTGACCGCAGTCGAGACGTTCCATTCTTCCGGGGATTACGTCCACGGATTCAATGCCGCTTACGATTGTTGAGAGATTTAATCCCATCCGCAACCCGACAGCCGTTGCGGCCAGGCAATTCATAATATAGTGATTTCCAACAATTCGCGTTCGTAACGGGAGAGTTTCCGAACCGGCGGTTAAAAGGATCGTCTGTTCGCCGACGTGCTGTTCAAGAACCATTGCGGAAACGTCGGCCTCTTCATTCATTCCGTAAGTTACGGTAGGTATTTTCAGCCAGCGCGTAACTTCCGCGACAATTGGATCGTCTGCATTAAGGGCCGCGGTTCCGCCGTGTTCAAGATACTCGAACATTCTCATTTTGGCTTTTCGATAATTATCGATGGAACCATGAAAATCGATGTGGTTCCGCATGATATTTGTCAGACAAATAGTTTGAAATTCAATTCCGTCCAGTCTCGACTGGGCCAGAGCCTGACTTGAAACTTCGATTACCGCATGCGAACAGTCGTTCTGGAGCATTCGGGAAAGCCAGCTGCCGGTCCGTTTCGGAGGAAGCGCGGTAATCGTATTGGAAGAAGCGTCCTGACCGTCAAAGCAACCCAGTGAATTTAAAAGTCCAACATTTTCATTCGCGGCTCCTAAAATTGCCGCAATGAGAAAAGCCGTCATGGTTTTGCCGCTTGTTCCCGTAATTCCGATCGTATTCATCCGACGGGCCGGGAATCGATAGAGCGCCTGACACGCTCTGGCATAGGCGCTTTGCGTCGAGGGAACCAGGAAAAGCGGAACCAGTTTGCCGCGCGGATTGATTTTAAATGGATTTTCAGTCATTTTTTCAGAAACAATCGCTCCCGCTCCGCGTTTAACCGCTTCGTCAATTCGCAGATGACCGTCTCCCTGGGCCGTATGAATTGCAAAATAAACGTCGCCGGGAAAGAGTTTATCCACATTGGTTACGCAATTGAGCATAACATAATCGTCGCCGCCAAAAAGTTCCGCTTCATGAAGGACTTTTCGAAGACTTACTGGTGAAATTCCCTGGTAGCACGACTGCATTCTGATTTCCTCTAATTGGAAAAATGACTTCTTTTGGACTCTTTTCTTGATTTTGCTCTTTCAATTCCTATGGATTTCTCCGTATTTTCAGGATTTGAAAGGTTGGGAGATTTGCGCGTTTTAAAAAACGTTAAAATCTATTTAAACGCCAAATTTCAAGAGAAAAAACGAACCGCTGATTTTTCAGACAGCCCGTTTTGAACATGTGAACTGTAGATGATTTTAAGTTTTTTGTCAATAGGGAATTTTAAAGAACGATTGCGTTTGCGCACGGTTCTCATCTTTTCGTTTTTCTATCTGAACGTGGAATTTCAAGATTTGGGGGAGAAAAACGGGAGTTTAACGCGAGCAAAATTCTGCGCCGAGAAATTCATCCAGCGGAACCGCATATTTCTGAAAAAGCGTCGCCGACATACTTTCCGTCTCCCATTTGGTTGATAGCGTTCGGGCAAACGTTCGATAGATAATCAATGGGATAAAGAAAAACGCATACCGGCGTCCATTCGTTTTAAAGAGTCTTTCTTCCGGTAAAGGAAGACGCTCTCCGCATACGTCGTAGACAAAAATAAACGCGCCGTGGAATCCTTGTCCGAAAATTCCTTCCCATCGAAGAAGCCCCAGCTCGTCTTCGCTGGCGACCCAATTCCGCCAGTATTGCGGCTGCTTGCGTCCTGAAGGAAAACGCCGTCCTTTAATGTCGATTAACCATGACAGAGCTCTTGACGGATAATAAATTTCAGGCGTTTGACCTGTATTTACCGACGGCGCGGCTTTATCGGATGAACATTTGCCGATTGACGGTAAGAAAGAAGCGGGCGAACCAAAAAACTTCACGTAATCCTTTCCGTCAATCGAAGACCAGGAGTCGGGAGGAAAGATATGCGTAGTTGAAACGATGAAATCAAAATTTTTAAGGGAATCGTCAGGATTTTCCGGAAGTAAACTCCGTTGTCTTTCCTGCGTCGCAATGTATGGTAAACCTAAAAATTGAATATAGGCCTCAAACGCTTGTTCGTAGTGATTGTTTTTTTTCATTGCAGAATGCCTGTTTGATTTTCCTATTGTCCAGAGTTTTAATGCGAGTAATTGATTAAATTATCGGTTATTTTGTAAAAATTTCAAAATTTTTTTTTGTTTTTTAAATTTTTTCTCAAGACATACGGAATTTTTCAGTTGAAATTTTTTATCCGGCTTCTTAAATTCCCTTAAATGTCAAACGGCTTTTTTCTTTTACCGGATTGCTTTAAAAGATTTTTCAGGGTATAGAAAGAACGAAATCATAAAAATACGCAAAATAAGGAAAGAAACGGAAGAAACTTTCATGGATATTTTTAGAAAACGCTGGTAAGATGCGGTGAATTTTTGGGATTTGACGGCTGTTGTTTGGCATTTATTGAAAAAATTTTTTGTCCCCCCCTTGTCTTTTTTTTCACCCTCGATTAGAATACTAATGCGATAATATTTTCTATGTTTTTTTATGCGTCGGGTTGAAAGAAGTTTTCCATGAACGAATATACTCGGGTTCCTAAAGAATTTAAGATTGATTTAACGTTAGACGGATTGGATGAGAATTCCAAGGACCTGTCGGTTATTCCGCGTAATAAGGATGAATTTGACTGGGATGATTTTTATCGTCAGGGAACTCCCGCATGGGATACGGGGTTGCTTGAACCGGATTTTCAGAATCTGATTGACAGCAAGAAAATTCTGAAACCGCGCTGTTCTGTTCTGGAGATTGGTTGCGGAAGCGGTATCGAGGCTATCTATATGGCGCAAAAACGTTTTGAAGTAACGGCAATAGATTGTTCCGCCATGGCTATTGACCGCGCTCGAACTCGATCCCGAGAGAAAAACGTATGGCTTCGTATTGTTCACGACGATATTTTTAAATTTTCAAACCAGAATCATGCGACGTATGATTTTGTGTATGATATCGGGTTTTATCATTTCATTCGCCGGTCTTTTCTTAAGCACTATATTGACTTGCTGTGGCGCATTACGAAGCCGGGCTCTTTTTATTATACTCTGGCGGGAAGCGACGAGGATGAGTTTGACGCGGAACAGGTTAAGCAGTTTTTTCTCCCTACCGTCAGTGAAGATGATATTGTCGGTGAACTTGGAACGCTGTTTGAAGTCGTAGATGTTCGTCGCGGTACGATTTTTTCACGCGCCAGGAAAGAACCGTTTAACGCATGGTCGTGCCTTTTCAGAAGACCGTAATGTCGCTTTAATATCCACCGGCGTTCTGTGGAAAACGTGCGCGAATCGTTGACAAACTGACCGCTGTGTATTTGATTTTAAGAAAGATGGTAGTGTCGGCATGAGAATTTATGGGATTGGTACGGACGTAACCGAATGCGGGCGTATTCGGCAAATGCTTGAAAAACATGGCGAGTATTTTACCGATCGGGTGTTTACGGATTGGGAAAACGCTTATTTTCGCTCAAAAAAACAGTTTCTTGAAAGCTGTACGGGACGTTGGTGCGCGAAAGAAGCGGTTCTCAAAGCCCTTGGTACGGGCTGGATAAGAGGAATTGCCTGGCGGGATATTGAAATTCGGAATCTTCTTTCCGGAGCTCCTCAGGTCTGGCTTGGCGGCGGCGCGTTGAAAATTGTTTTGGATCGTGGAATTTCAGACGTCCTTATTACGATTTCCCATTGTTCTTCCTGCGCAACGGCGACCGCTATTGCCGTTATGGAGGATTTGCCTTTTCCTGAAGAACGGCGTTTTGAACGGCCGGATGATTTTTAAAAGAAGCCGGGAATCCGAAAACATGAAAACAGTTCGTCTGTTTGATGTATTTGGACGGGATTTTTCTTTTTTCATTCCGTAAGATTTCGGTTTTTCTCGAAATGCAAAACGGCGGTTAGGGGAATTCCTCTGGATGACGAGGAATTTCCTGTTGGCGTATAGGAAATTTTACTGTTTGATTTTGTTTCGAGGCAGAAAACGATGAAACAGATTCTTGGCGCTCACATGTCGATTTCCGGAGGGCTTTATCGCGCGGTAGAAAGCGCGCGGACCGCCGGATGTCAATGCGTTCAGATTTTTACTAAAAACAGTAATCAATGGAAGGGAAAAGCTTTGACTTCCAGAGATACGGAGCTTTTTCAGGAAGCGCGGGAACGGTGTGGAATTTCTCATCCTGTTTCGCATGATTCGTATCTGATCAATCTTGGCTCTCCATCGGATGAACTCTGGTTCAAATCGATTGCCGCTTTCGAGGATGAACTTTTGAGAGCGAACGAATTGGATATTCCATTTGTCGTAGCGCATCCCGGTTCTTTTACTACTTCTTCGCCGCAGGCTGGTCTGGAACGGATTGCGGAAGGACTTAGGCGAGTTCTTGCGCATACCGCGGGAATACGGACCCGCTGTCTTTTGGAAAATACCGCGGGTCAGGGAACCAATCTTGGATTTGCGCTGGAGCAGATTGCGCAAATTATCGAGGCTGTCGAAGAAAGAAAACCTGCGGAGGGAGTCGGAAATGATTTTCTGTTGGGCGTCTGTTTCGATACGTGTCATGCGTTTGCCGCAGGTTACGATTTTTCCACGGCAGAAAAGTATTTCGGAATGATGGAGCATTTTGATTCGATTATTGGATTGAATCGTTTTCGGGCGTTTCATCTTAATGATGCGACAAAGGAGCTTGGAAGTCGGATTGACCGTCATGCTCATATCGGTTGCGGAAAAATTCCCCTTGACGCTTTTCGTTTCCTGGTGAATGACGCGCGGTTCGCGGATATTCCCAAATATCTTGAAACTCCGAAAGGATTGAAAATCAACGAGCAGACCGGCGAGGAAGAAGATTGGGACGTCGTGAATCTTCGGACGTTGCGTTCTCTTCTGGCCGTTCAGGGAAAGGAGATTGAATGAGCGCCGGATATGAATCGGAACCCATCCGATGGCGGGCAATGGATGAATCGCATTTTCTCTGGCGCAGCTGGAAGAGTGAAAGTGAAAACGTATGCGCCGGACCGCTTTCGGTACTTTACTGTCTTGATTCGGACGACACGCATCTGATGAATGATTTTGGCGTTGCGATTATTCGTGCGCTTCAGGAAAAGGCTCTCTCGACGTCGGAGCTTCAGGACAAATTGGCGCGGGATTTTTTTCCTTCGCCCCAGCTTCGTGAAATCATTCCCGCGGCGTTGATTGAACGTTTTATTCGTCGAATGGTTCTTTCAGGGATTATATTTGAAGAAAAACCGGAAAAGGAAAATTCGTTATGAAATTAAATTATGAAAAATCAGGCGATCATGGGTCGGCGCTCCTTTTGGGACACGGTTTTCCTTTTGACCATACGATGTGGTCCGCTCAACTTGCTGAACTTTCCAAAGATTTTGTCGTTATCGCTCCCGATTTTCGAGGAATGGGGAAAAGTCCTTTTTCCGGAGCCGACGCGACTACGATGGCTGATTTGGCGGACGATCTGGTCGAACTTCTGGACGACCTTCAGATTGAAAAATGTTCTTATTGCGGATTATCCATGGGGGGCTACGTCGGTTGGGAAATTTTGCGTCGGAACTCTCATCGTCTTGAAAGTTTTATTCTGTGCGATTCCAACGCGGGCTGCGATACTGAAGAGGGCGCTCGAAACCGTCTCAGAACTGCAGACCGTATTCTTGAGGAAAAATCCTGCGCTTTTTTGGCAGACGTTATGAAGAAAAATCTCATGACGGATCAAACGCTTGCAGATGAAGAAAAAGAGGATGGCGTTTTTGCCCGATATCGTCGGATGGTCGTGGAAAATAATTATTTGGGAACGGCCTCCGTTGCTCGCGGTATGGCGCGGAGAAGCGCGTTTACGGATCGTCTGAACTCCATCCGGATTCCCATGCTGATTTTGGCGGGCGAACAAGACGTTCTTTCCCCGCCTGAAGCGATGAAAGAGTTGGCCGACGCCATTCCCAATGCTAAAATTTCACTGATTCCTCATGCCGCTCATCTCGCTCCGATGGAACAACCGGAGCGTGTGAATCGGGTTATTCGCGAATTCCTGAACGCTCTTTTCTAAAACGATAATGGAGATTTACTGAAATGAGTAAAAAAAATAAATTGTCCAGGTCTACCGTTAAACCGGCCGTGTCGCAAAATTCGCAGGAACCGAGACCCAAACGCAAATTTCTTCGTCGGGCGACCGCGCTTCATTGTTTTACTTTTATTACCTGTTTTTCGCTTTTTATTCTTCTTTCTTTCCGCATGGCAAATCAGCCTCTGATGGAATCGTATCCCAATCAGGCGAACGGATGGATTATGGTCAATGATTCAGAGACGGGAAATGCCGTGAGGACGGAATTTTCGTGCCCAATGGAGGTTGCTTGCGAATTGGCGTTGTTGTTTGACGAGATACCCAATACCGCCGCGTCCTCTAAACTGGAGAAATATGGAGAAATCAATTTTATTTTTACCAAAAAAAGAGCCGCCCGCAAATTCTTTATTGCGCAGGATGGAATCCGCGATTCTCAGGGATGGTATCGCCATAAGGACGTCTCGCCGGATAAAGTGCGGACGTTGATTCTTAACGGTATGAAAAAAACAGAAAACGGCTTACCCGAGCTCCACCCGGTTCAATCGGTAAAGGATTCGCAGACTTCCGGCGAGTAGCGTTTTCTCGACGATAAATCGCTTCGTTTTTCAAAACTTTTAAAGGCCGAAGCGATTTATCGGATAGACTTTGTTTTTATTGAGTTGCGGTTCTTCGGGCTTTTGAGCGTCTTTATTCTGGTAAGCGCGAGACTTCTTTCTGATATTCGGGTTTTGACGATTGAAATTTTTGGAAATCAACGTCTTCTTTTAGAGGGACTGAAATCGATTTTGTTGCCGTTTAAAATTGGCCTGAAGTATTTTCCCAAAAACGTTTCTTTTCAGATCTGGGGATAAAGATGAACTTTCAATTTAGATAAAACGTAAAAAATTTGTTGTTGAAAATTTTTTGTTTCAGAAACAGATTGCTGCATTTTAAATAATCGGAATAGTTTGCGCTTTCAAGAGAATAAACATTCGTAAAATCATTGAAACGAGCGGTATTAGGTTGTTTTTTTCTAGGAAATATAACGATAATAATAAACGTATCTGTCATGATGACAGATAGAGAATGTCGTCCGGTAAGCGGGACGTAATTCCGATTAGGGAAAAAACGCCGTTTTTTTCGTTAAAAAATTTGACGAAAACAAAAAAATAGGGTAAACTAGATAAAACGGTATAGT
>CAZWOV010000052.1:0-5586 GCA_964635645.1 uncultured Planctomycetaceae bacterium
AAGCATAACCAGAAGGCAACGCAACTCTACATCCGGCGACTGCGCCTGACGAGACGCCTGCTCTGCTTTTAAATAGGTTGGAGTTAAATTGGCCGGCATGAAAAACCTCCTCGATAAGGGAAGCGGGGATTTTCTTATCTTTCTTTATATTCTTTCCGCTAATAATAGCACAAAAAGAAAATTTTTTCAAGAGGGGGTAATGAAAAAAGACCTCTTTCCCGTTTCCCGTCGGGGGTTGCGGATATGGTTTCTAAAATTGGGCGACGGCGCGGATCGGAGAACCTTCCGCCTCGTGGAATGAGAGCGGAAAGGCCGTCAAATGAAATTCCGGCGGAAGCGTTTCAAGGTTCGTCAGATTTTCGATAAAGAGCAGACTTCCGTTCAGCAGAATCTTATGGATTGGAAGATCTTCGTCTCCAAATTCATCCGGCGACGGCCAATCAAATCCAATGAGCAGGAGTTGAGATTGCGCGGCAAGCCATTGGGCGGCTTCCATCGTAAAAAATGGAGAATCTTCAAAATAATCGCCGCGCCACTGGGCGGAGAAGAGAAGCCGTTCGCAATTATTAATCGTCTCGTCGAACATCGCGATCATTTCTCGCGTTATGGCGCTTTTGGAACCCAATTTCCCCAATTTTAGTATTTTGGCGGGTCCGGAAAATACTTCAAGCGGGAATTCGTTTAGGAAAGCTCCGCGTTCCAGAACGTGGGCGGGAGCGTCTACGTGCGTGCCCTGATGACTGGAGAAGCTGAGGTTTCGCAGCCTGAATCGGTCGCGTTCCCAATTAGCCTCGTCGGTCAAAAGCACGGGAGGATCTCCTGGAAAAGCGAGAGAATCATTGGATATTTCTTGCGTCAGGTCTTGAAATTTCATAAAATTTTCTCAAAATACGCTTTATTGGATGAAAATTCTGGGGGTACTTCTTTACAGAATCGGATTTTTGTGGTATAAATTTGAAATATTCAGCGATTTTTAGCTTTTTCTTGTTCAGGAGAATTTACCGTGTTTAACATGACCGCAGTTTTGGGCGCTACGGGCGCCGTTGGTTCCATTATTCGTTCGCTTATGGAAGAACGCAGCTTCCCAACGAAGAATATTAAATTTCTCGCTACGGCTCGTTCGGCCGGTAAAGTTCTGAAATATGCAGGGCGCGACGTGGTCGTGGAAGAGGTTTGCCCGGAAGCGTTCGACGGAGTCGATCTGGTTATCAGTTCCACGCCGGATGAAACTGCCGCCGAGTGGGTTCCGATTGCCGTTCAGCACGGTTGCGTCGTGGTTGACGAAAGCGCCTTTTTCCGTATGAAGGAAGACGTGCCGCTTGTGATTCCGGAAGTCAACCCGGACGATATCATGAAGCACAAAGGAATCATCTCCAGTCCGAACTGTTCTACTACGCAAATGGTTCAGGCTCTCCAGCCGCTCCATGCCTTTGGAAAGCTGACTCGCGTTAATGTCGCCACGTATCAGGCGACTTCCGGCGCCGGCGTCGGCGGACAGCGCGAATTGATTGAATCCTCCAAAGCGCATTTGGCCGGTGAAAAGTTTGAAGTAAAAACATTCCAGTATCCCATTGCCTTCAACGTTATTCCGCAGATCGGAAGTCCAAAGCATCCCGATACTTTCCCCGGATATACCAGCGAAGAAGTCAAAATGATTCTTGAAACCTGGAAAATGCTGGGCGACGATTCTATTAAGATTACCGCGACCTGCGTTCGAGTACCGGTTGAGAATTGCCATAGCGAAGTCGTTTCGGTTGAAACGGAAAAGAAGATTACCCGCGAACAGGCGATTGAGCTTTGGAAAAATACTCCGGGTCTGGTTGTCATGGACGATGTGGCGAATCGCTCGTATCCAATGCCGAGTATTTGTTCCGGAAGCAACGACACGTTCATTGGCCGTATTCGCGAAGACGTTTCCTGCGAGAATGGTTTGACTTTCTGGTGCGTGAGCGATAATCTGCGCAAAGGCGCCGCGACGAATGCCGTCCAGATTGCCGAACTGCTTGCCAAGAAAATGTTTGGTTGATTTCAATGTCAAAAATTTAAAATGAGAATTAAGAACGTTTAAATCGTTGCGGTTTATGCGTTCTTAATTTTTTTATTTTTAAGTTGGCGCGATAGACGTTGCGGAAAATTGTTTCGGGGCTGCGAATATTGAAAAACGTCGAAAAAAACCGAGAGTTTCGGTCTGTTCCGACGTTTTTTCATATTTGTGCGTTGGGGATTGATCTTGTCGAACCTTTAAAACGCCCAGTCGCCGTTTCGGAAAATCGCGATTTCTTCTTCGCGGCAAGTGACGCCGACAATTGAAAGATCCGGAGCGCCGATCATGAAATCGACATGAATCATTGAATCGTTTACTCCCCGTTTTCGACACTCTTCAACCGTCATGTTTTCAAATCCTTCGAGCAACATGCTGAATCCCTGACCAAGGGCAAGGTGGCACGAGGCGTTTTCGTCGAAAAGCGTGTTGAAGAAAAGTATGCCCGTATTGTTGATAGGCGAATTAAATGGAATAAGCGCGCATTCTCCAAGCATCGCGGCGCCTTCGTCCATTGAGATCATTTTCGTTAAGACGTCGGCGTTCTTTTTCGCTCCGGATTCTACCGCTCTGCCGTTTTCAAAGCGAATCCAGAAATTTTCGATCATGGTTCCCTGGTACGAAAGAGGTTTTGTCGCGTAAACGATTCCCTCCGCTTTTCCGGCCATGGGAGTTGTGAAGATTTCTTCGGACGGAATGTTCGGATTGAAAAATTTTCCGCTGAGAGTCTCTTCGCCGCCGCCAAGGAATTTTCCGCCGTCGATTAAACCGACGGTCAGGTTCGTTCCGTTTGAACTTTCATAATGAAGAGATTTAAGTTTCAGGGAATTCAAATATTCGTATCTGCGTTTCAAGTTTGCATTGTGCTCTTTCCAGTTTTCAAGCGGGTTGCCGTCCAACGCCCGCGAAGTGGAAAGAATGGCGTTCCAGAGCGCTTCGACGGCGTCTGGTTCTTCTCGCCCGGGAAATACTTTCATGGCCCATTCTTTCCCAGGAACTGCCGCTATGCACCACTGATAGCGGTTTTCCATTTTATCCCGATACGGCTTTATTAAAGGAAACCATTTCTGGCGGGCCTCGGCAATCTTTTGCTGATCGGTATTGGCCAGCCCGTCTGGATCGCTTGATTCAATGTAGAGCTTGCAGGGTAATTTTTCGACTTGCCACTGGTATTTTTCCAATTGCCATTTATCAAGAGTGGAAAGCGTTTCCAGAGACTGATAGTCGTAATGAAGTTTTTGAATTTTTTGATGAGTCCATTCGAGAAGTACCTTTTCTGCGCCTGCGCGGTAACATTCCTCTACGCACATGGTAACGAATTCCGGCTGATCGAGCTCTGCGACGATCATGACGTCCTGGCCTTTCTGAACGTTTAAGCCGCAACGTACGAGGAGTTCCGCGTATTTTTGAAGGATTTCCTGTTTCATACTGGTTTCCTTTTATTCCTTTTCATAGTAATGGACGGCATTTTATCTGTTTTTTATCTTATCGGCAAAAAATGCGGAAAATAAAAGATTCTCGAAAAATGGAAACGATTTCAGTAATGTTAATCGCCAGGATCGTTGAGAATTCGTAATTCTCTCAGGATATTTTACGAAAACACCGCCCCCCAGTCGGATTTTTACTGGAAGGCGGTTGGGGGAACGTCTCTCTGAACTCGTAAGCGGGTCTTGCTGAAAACTCGACGAGAGTGTTTGAAAACTCTCTAATTCGTATGACGAATAAATTGAAAAGAACGAGGCGATTATTTTTATCGTCTTATTCCGTAACGTCTTCAGAAAGCGGCTTTGGCGGCGCGACTGGACCGAGGAAACTGTGGAAATTGTCGCGGCCAAGTTTGGGCCACCCTGATTCGCAAAGTTCCTGCGATTCACAGCGAACGCCGACAAGAACGTCGTCGTCCAGTGCGAAAGCCAGAAGGTTCGGAGCAATGATTGTTCCGGCTGAACGAATCCCCGCTTCAAATTTGGCGGACCATTTTTTGTCTCCCATGGAATTGAGCGCAAAAATCCACCCGGAATTATTACCAAAATAGATCGTTCCGTCGTCGCCGATGCATGGAGTCGATTCAATCATATCGTCCGTTTCGTATTGCCACCGGATCTTATGCGAAACGCCGTCTACGCAGACAAGATAGCCGCGATTTGCCTGACGGGTGGAAATACTTGCTCCCGCGTAGATATTTCCGTTTGCATCGATAACCGGCGAGGCAAGAAGCTGGCCCGGCATGTATACCGTCCAGAGAACTTCACCCGCCGAATTAAATCCAATCAGTTTTTCCGCGCGCGTCGCGACGACAATCGTTCCGTCCGCGGCAATTGCCGGCGAAGAATTCAGGAAACCGCCCGCATAGCCGACTTCGCGAGCCTGATCCCATATGAGTCGGCCCCCGGCGTCGTCCAAATCGATAGCGAAAAGATAGCCGTCTTCCGAACCGATATAGAGAATACCGCCGACAATTACTCCGGATGAATCAAGTTTTGCTCGCGTTCGGAAATAAGGTCTGGAATCCTTCTGGCCCTGTGAATTGACTCGAATGAGTCCGCCGTTGTAGCTGCTGATAAGAGTATTGCCCCAGCCGTCCACGATCGGAGCCGCGTAGCCTAACGGTTCGCCGACAAGTACCGGCCGATAAGATTGACGCCCATCCTGAGTTACCATGTGAAGATAACCGTCCATGGCGTGAATGTGGTAGTCGCCGTGCGGGTCTACTACAATCGGACCGGGAACGTGAGCCTTAATCAGGTATTCCCAGACGACTTCCGGTTCCGGTCGGCTGACGTCCAGACAGAACAGTTTGCCTTGCGAAACCATGACGATTCGGCCCTTTTCATCCACTACCGGAGCGTTGCGCATCGGACGCGCGTCGCAGGTAAACGGCGGTTCTTCCGGAAATCCCCAGAAACAACGTTCCGGGCGATCTATTTCCGGGCGAATCTTCGGACGGGGTTCCGGCGCACGGTATCGCGGCCGTTCCTGAGTTGGAGCGGCGGAACGCTGTGGAACCTGGCGAACGCGAATGCCTTTCTGTTCCGCCTGCGGAGCGGGCTTCTTTTCCGGCTCTTCCGGACGGCGTACCGGACGCGCGGCAACCTGGGCCGTCGGACGTTTTTGCGGAGCCGCGACTGGACGCGGAGTTTGCGCCGCCGCCGGTTTGGATGGGGAATCCTGCAAAGAAGCGGGAGCCGGACGTTTCGCTTGAGGAACGATCGGCTTCTGACCGGGTTTCAACGTCGGCTTTATTCCCGGTTTTTGCGTCAAATTGGACGGAGCCTGTTTTAGCGGAACCTGAGGAGCTGAAACGGACTCTGCGGACGACGTTGCGGATTGAGCCGGAACCGATGGCGTTTCAGGCGCGTTTGGCTGTTTAACGGAAAACGTTTCCGAATTTGGAGCGGTATTCGGCTGGGGCATGTTCTGCGGAGTCTGCTGGGCCTGATTAAACGCGGGCTGGGGCATGTTCTGCGGAGTCTGCTGAGCCTGATTAAACGCGGGCTGGGGCATGTTCTGCGGAGTCTGCTGAGCCTGATTAAACGCGGGCTGGG
>CAZWOV010000052.1:5686-11887 GCA_964635645.1 uncultured Planctomycetaceae bacterium
GCGGGCTGGGGCATGTTCTGCGGAGTCTGCTGAGCCTGATTAAACGCGGGCTGGGACATGTTCTGCGGAGTCTGCTGAGCCTGATTAAACGCGGGCTGGGACATGTTCTGCGGAGTCTGCTGAGCCTGATTAAACGCGGGCTGCTGGTTAAACGGCGTTTGCAGTTGTTGATTCTGACCGAACGACGGAGCCTGATTCATTCCATTCTGCCGACCAATTCCCATATTGGGAGAGAAACCCGGCTGAGGCTGATTCATGTTCTGGCGCGGAAAAGCAGGATTTTGCATACCGTTAAAAGGTTGAGACGGCTGTTGAAACCCGTTTCCCATTCCCTGTTGTTGGAAATTTCCCGTTTGAGAACGGAAACCTCCGGAAATTGCTCCTCCAGGAACGCCGCCCATGCGATTCATGTTTCCCGATATCGCGCCGCCAGGCATTGCAGAACCGTTCATTCCATTACCAAACGGTTGCGCGGGCCTCTGGAATCCTCCGTTCATTCCCTGGGGCGTTCCAAATCCGGAATTCATTCCCTGCGGCTGAAAACCGCCGCCCTGTCCGTAAACATTTTGCTGGAACCCGCCGTTTTGGGGAGCGCCGAAAGTGTTGTTTGAAGACGAATAGGTTCCAGGCTGTTGAGAATGAAACCCCTGATTCATCCCATAGTTGGCATTTCCGGAATCTCCAATAGTCCGAAACAATCCGATTCCCTGCGAGCCGCATTGCGGACAACGAAACGGTTCCATGGGCTGTGTTAATGAACAACCGCATTTTGTGCATTGAAATGTCTTCATCTCAAAATCCGTTTATCTTTGAATTTTCTTTATTGTTTTATGGAAATACGATTTCGATAAGATCCGCGGTCAAAAGTTGGGTAAATTGTCCATCGCCCCCGGAGGAAAACCAAGTGATTGTCCCAGATCATGTTTACTTTGTTCCTGTGCGCTATTGATTTGATTTGCGACGCTGACCAGAGCGGCGAGAATAAGCTTTTCAAGAATCTGGGCTTCCTCTTCGCCAAAAAGTTCCGCGTCGCATTTTACGGAAACAGGAGCGTACTTTCCGGTCATTTTGATTTGGATGGCGCCGTCTTCGTCAGAGCCTTCAAAGACGCTGTTCTGCATTTTTTCCTTCAGCGCTCCGACCTGCGTTTGCAACGCCTGAACACGAGCCATAATATCTCCGAAATTCAAATTGCTAAAGTCCATATTTTCTCCATGAAATCAGCGCCCTGATCTGCAGGACATTAATATGAGGTCCCGCAAATCAGGTTTTAGGGGTGATTGATTATTGAACGTCTACCAGCGCTTTCGAGTAAACCGAGCCGTTTCCGCGAAGAACGACCCAGCCGTGAACTTGCGTAACGGCGACTCCGCGCGCCGTCGAATTGTGCCGCGTAGCGTCGAATCGCTGTCCCGGACGCGCAAGTTCAATGCGATTCTGAAGACCGGCGTTCTCGCAGAGCCATTGGGTCCATCGAACCATAATTTCCAGAAAATGCTCAAGGTCATTTTCCGGGAGCGAATTAACCCAACGATAAAGGGCTTCGCCAAGGTCTTTTAAGAGAAGGACCATTTTGTCGGGCGCGGAAGATTGAAACATCATAATCACGCCGCCGAAATAGGAACAGATTGGATCTCGTTCCAGAATTCCGCGCAGGATGTATTCCAGTTCGTTTTGAATTGAAGGTTCAAGGGCCATTTCGCCGAAGAACGCTTTATTCAACTGCGCCAGATCCGATTTTCCGCAATATGGACGGACGGGGGCGGAATGAATATCCGCAATTTCGACATTGGGACGATCGCGAACAGGCGCGTTTGTTTCCTGCTCCTGTTCTTTTTCCGCGGCGTCCGAGACCGATGAACTTTCTGAAACATCTGAGTTTGAACTTGCCGGAACGGTTGGAGCAGTATCGGCCGAAGGCTGACGCAAAAGAGCTTCAAGCTGATCGAAACGTTGGCAAATACCGGGTATCATCTGCTGATCCATGAATTGCCCCAACATGTTCAGACGTTCAAGAATGACCGGAATGGTTTGGAACAGCTGATGAATTTCTCCAGGCGCGATTCCGTTGCCGACGGCAGGAGATCCGGAGTCCTGCGCAGAAGAAACGACGTCGTTTGCTCCCGCTTCCTGCGCCAGAAGGTATTCCGTAATCTGTTTTTGAGAATCGGTTAAGGCATGATAGATTTCCGCGAGGGAAACCGTTTTCGCCCTGCTTGAAGCAACCGTTTCGGAAAAGACGTTTTCCTTTTGTTCTGCGTCTTTTCGGGAGACGGAGGCGGAAGTTGGATTTTCAGGTTTTCGCGTTAAAAAAGACATATCGCCCTCCTTTTTTCTCAAATGACGCCGCCAAGTTCGATATTGTCCAGTCCTCCGGTGTCGAGATAGTACCGTTCATCTGCGAGCGTACGCCACGTGAAGAAGACGTTTTCGCCAAGAACCGCGTCTTCTCCCGCCACAACGCCGCTGACGGATTCCACTTCCAGACCTTCCTCACGACCGGCTTCCGCCTTGCGCCGTTTGATTTTGATAGAAACGTTCGTTCGCCCGATACGGTCGCCGACGTCCATTTTTACGACGTAGACGGGAGAAGCCTGGGCGGTATCGACCGCGCTCATCTTACGTCCAATGATTACGCGCTGGGAACTGGTTGAGAACTCCGTGATTTCTTCACGGGCGTTTTCGTCCGCAGGCGAGAACAGGATGCGTTCCGGGCGGATTCCGCTGGTCGAGTCGCTCATAACTCCCCAATAGTAGGAATTTTCGTCCGTCCGATCTTCCATCTCGAATTTGAATTGCGGGAGCATGCCGTTTGCCGCCATGAAATCGATAGCGGCGCCGACTACGACCGGGCTTTTCGGGTCAATAATGATACCGGGCAAACGGCCTTTTTCGTCCTGGTACGGATACCAGTTTCCGGCGTAATGATGGAACATGGGGACAATACGCGACGGGGGAAGCGGCAGGTACATGCGGACGAGTTTCTGAATAAAGTTTAGTTTTGAAGGCTGGCCGGCAAGCAGAACTGCGTCTACTTTATAGTCGATGCACCGTCTGCAGAAGTCGAAAATCAATTCGTCAAAAACTTCAATGACGACGTCTTCAAATTCCTGCGGATGATAGTAAAGCTCCATATCCTGCTGGAGATTGTAGTAGCCGGGACCTTTGAGTTTGTCGAATATCCGCTGAAGCGAGTCGAGGATGGCGGGATCGATGACTTCCGGATCCATATGGTTTATCGGTTCGTCCGTAATGCCGTCCGTGGCCAGCGAAAAGTATTTTTGCGCCAGAGGAATGAACAGACGGTTCATCCACGTGATTCGTAGACTTCGGAATTCGCGGTTTCGCGGAACTTCCGGTCCGAACATGAGTTTGACGTCTTCTTCATCCATTGCCAGAGTATCGGCGAAAGCCGGGATAATAATACGTTCCAGAAGACGTTTTGCCAACTGGTCGCCGGCAAGAGAAATACCGTCCTGATGGAGAACTTTGCCGCGGATACTGTCGTCGATTTTTGATTCAAAATTATATTTGGCAATCATCAAGTCGGAAGTTCCGCCGCCGATATCGATACAGGCAAGTCGGACTTCATGGTTTTTACTTCCAAATTCTTCTTTCGGCGCGGCTCCGCGCATAGCTCCCATTCTGCGCCGCGCGGCAGGAGAACCGAGCATTGGCGCGGCGGGCGTTTCCTCTTCCTTTTTTTCTTCCGGAGTGGATCGTTCCTGGTAGAGGGTGTCGAACCAGATACGCGGGTCCTGTCCCAAAAGACGCAATTCACTCCAAATGTACGTAAGATGAACGGCGCTTGCTTCGTCGATCGAAAGGTTCAGCAACGGTTTTACGTGTTGATGACGTCCGAGCGTCATACTGAAGATTTCGATTGCTTTCAGGACCTGCTTTCGGAGCCGTTCTTTCTCTTCATAAATCATTCCGCTGGGGTATGTGAGAGTTAAAGTACGAATTTCTCTTGCGCGGCCTGCATCGCCGGACTGCATTCGGTAGGCGATAGAGTTGACGTAAGTGTACGCCTGGGTGAGGAGTTCGTAAATAGCTCCCGTCATGAGACTTCGCGGAGCGTGACGCGGTTTCAGAGGCGTTTCCGGAGCGAAATCCTGCGGTTTGACGCCCGTTTCTTTCAAAAGAAAATCATTGTCGTCTTCATGGATAAATTTCAGTAACGAGCCGCGAAGAGTTCCGCAATAGGTGCGAGTCTGTTCGCGGTCGTAAGGATCGGCCATGTGCCAGTTGGCTCCTTCCAGCCAGCTGGAATCGTCCGCCCACAGGTAACGCTTGGGAGAACTGACGCCGGTGCGGATATCGTCGTCCGTGGCGATAACCTGAAGGACGTCGTCCGCTTCCTTGCCCATTCTGACCATTGAAAAATCTTCAAAAATGTCGGGGCGCCGAGCAACTTCCACCTTATTCGTTTTGACTTTTCCGGATGATTTTCCGAATCCGAACCAGCCCCTTTTTTCACCGCCTTCGTCTACCTGTTGGAATTCTATTTTACGCATGATTTGGGCGCCGAGATACGGCGTATTGCACCAGTGCGTTTTGGAAGAGAACCAGCGCGCGCCCGGATTACGGAGATATTGTCCTTCGTCGTCCCAGGCGTCCAGATGATATCTGTTTGTCAGTTCAAAAGGCAACATTTGCGGGGTTTGAGAGATTTCGCCAACTACTTCCAGGAGAAGTGCGCCGGTTCGGCTGTTTCCGAAGTCAACGACCATGTGGACGTGTTTGGCGTCGCCGGCTACCGCCGCGGCTGGCCGGATGCAGATTTCCGTCATGGGAACTCCGCGTAGAGGCTGGCCGTTGAGGTCCTGAATATTTTCCAGGTTAATGATGAAATCTCCGGTGAGGGAATTGGCGTCGCAGAAATATCCGATTTCCGGGTCGCCGCAGGTCGTGTCCACGGCAAGGAAAAGTTTGGCGGAAGTTCCCTGAATGATTTGCCATTGAATAAAAGGGTACTCCTGCGCCGTAGATTCGACAGGTTGCGAACTGCGTTTTTTGACGTTCTGTTCCTGCGCCTCGGCCATACCGCAACGTGTGCGCTGCCAGCCGTTTCCAATCTGACTTACGGAATAACGAGCGCCGCCTTTAAGTGGAACGCAAATAGTTTGAACGCCGGTGTTTGCGAAAAGGATGTGCATATTAATTCTCTTTAAATTAAGTATTTGGTGAACGTTAAATGTTGCGAATTTTACCGTCGCAACGCAACGTATGTGTTTTGAAAACGTGGAAAGGAACGGCGGTCGGTTCTTATCTTCTGTTTTTTAAAATGATAAAGAAACCGAAAGCCGCTTTTAATCAGTTGGTTCCATTCATTTGAGCTAAAATACGTTCAAAGGGTTCGAGGATTTGGATTAATTCCGCATTTCCCGGCGGGATCTGAATGTGATCGCCAGCGCCAAGGGCCAACGCTTCCGGGAGACGTTCGCACCAGCGTTTGATGAACGAGGCGGTCTGACCGTAATTACCGTAGTATTCGAGAGGTTTTTCGTGCGGTTCTTTCGCTTCGTCATCGTCGTCCGCTTCGAGTTGCGGCGGAGCGATGGCGGATTGGACCGGTCCAGGATTCATGATGTAGTCGTCCATGATCATCTTTACGTATTTGCGTCTTGCGTAACGCCGGGCGGCTTCATCCCGAGTTTTCAGGTTGCAGACGGGAGTTATCTCGCCTAAAAGTTCATCGATACAGTGCGAACTGACCAGGTAGTCGCGAATGTAGCGGACGAACGTGTTCAAATCGTCGCCGGAGAGCCAAGGCGCCCCCTTGTCGTTTGTTTTCGTGTATTGTTCCCAACGCTTTGGAACCTGTTTGGTTGCCCATTCGTGAAGGAAATCTCGCAGAGATTTCGGGATTGGATCGCCGAAACGTTTTCCCGTATCTGCGCAATCGGCCAGATGCCAGCTTTCTCCTTCCGGTACGGAAAGGGTTTCCTGAAGCGCGTAAACTCTTTCGTAGACGCGTTCCGGATCGTCGGTGAGCCAGTTAACGACTTTTTCCGCCGCCCTGACGCGTTTTTCACGGTCAACATTGGCGTCCGGGTCGACGGCCCAGTCGCGAGCCAGGAGAAGAAGACGGTTCAGGACGTCGTTGACTTCTTTTTCCAGCTGATTTTGCTTGTCGGTGGCCGTTGTGACCGCGCGTATGCCGGAACTGATGAGAGACAAACCGCCGTCGCCGTCTGT
>CAZWOV010000053.1:0-11837 GCA_964635645.1 uncultured Planctomycetaceae bacterium
TCAAAATGTTTCACTTTAATAACAGCGGAATCCGCTCCTGAAAGATCCAGAGCCGTTTTATAGTACGTCTGCGGACTTATCGCGGTATTATAGGCGGAATCGACGTACGGCACGGACAACGACGTTTCGCGTTTATCGGAACCGATAACGACGTCGCCTCCGGAAACAACGAGATTCACCGCCCTCAAACGAAGTTCCCCCGTCGTGAAACCATTCTCAAACGCCGCGTCGGCGGTAAAGTCTTTCGCCGTGTATCCAGCGGAGGGAAAAACCGTAATCTGTCCGGCGGTAAGAGTTCCGGCCCCCTTTATCAGAGTAGACTTTCCGGTAATATTCAGCGTTTCAACCGTCAGACCGTCGGATATTTCCAACGTATTAAGAGCCGTAATTCCGTTATTCGCAATAACGACGTTTTTGACGGACTGAATTCCTCCGAGCTGAACCTGACTATCGCCGTTCATCGTAAATCCGCCGGTTCCCAACGCGCCGTTACGGGTCGTTTTGAGCCACGTGGAACGGTCCATAATAATTGAACCGCTATATTTGGAATTATCGGCCGTGAGAATCAGGGACGGCTGAACCGGCGTCTTATAATCATTTTCCGCCAGATCCTGATTTAAGAGGATATTGGCCGTTCCCGTCGGGGAATCTTCCAGAGCCGCCCGCAGTTCAAGCGAACGGTCATGCTGCACGTCGATCGCAGTCGCGGCCTGAACGTAAATATGCCCGTCGACTTTCGCCGTCGTGTAGTCCATTTTCCCCTGAGCCAGAATCCCGCCGTTAAAAATCATATCGGAAAAACAGAGGACCGAATTTGCGTTTTTCAACGTAATCTTCCCGCCGGCGTCCAGATAGAATTTCGCCAGCATGTATTCCGTGTACCCGGCGACGTCGTTCGCAGAAGAGGTACGCATATTCGCATTCAAGCGAACGGTATCGCCGACTGTTGGAATATACTTCGCGGCTTCGCCGTTTGCCGAACCGGTTCTCCAGTAAGCGACGTCGTCCCAACCAAGCTGTTCTCCGACGTTCACGCCGGTTGCGATATAGTACGTATTCGGCGCGCGTTCAGAATTGACAGAAGCGATTGTCGCGCCGATCGGCGCATCGATACCCGCGACGGCCAACGCGTTTTTCTCCCATTGATTCGTAATGGTAATCCGGTTGGGCATGAGCATTGTCTTCACGTCGGAAGTACTTCGATAAGCCGCAGTCCACGTTCCCACCGTCAAGTTTTCAGCGGTATGGACCTGCGCACCCTCCGAAGTAACCAGTTTCACCGTATTCGCGCCGAGTTTTCCGACGTTGGCCAAACTTCCAGCCGTTTCGTAAAGCCAGAGATGAGACGTTGGACCGACGGTCAGCGTACCGGCAAAATCGTTCCCGCCGTTAAGAAACCAGACTTTTCCAATGGACGCGGTCTCAACCAGCAGACTGGAGTTCGCATCGCCGGAAATTTTGGCGTTAATTTTCATACTTCGCGAGTCCGTCTGATCCTTAACGGAGTTGGACAATTCATAGGATTTAATCGTCCCCTGCGAGGTTCCCGCAACCAGGATATTTCCATCAAACGCAACCAGCGCGCCGTACATTTTTGAGTTTGACAACATTCCGCCGTCAATAATCAGATTGTTAACCGTCACGCTGCTCTTCATCCAGAGAGAACCGTTGGTCCCGCGCAGCGTCAGAGAATTTCCCGGAAAGACGTTGCTCGCTGCGGGCAGATTGTTATCAGGACTGCGCACCGCGTTATTCGCCGCCAGATAATCGTTTGCGGCGGAAGGAAGTTTCCCATCGCTCCAATACGACGAGGTATTCCACGACGTTCCTGCCGGTTGCGTCTTAAGCAGAGTCACGACCTCGGCCAACGCGGCCGACGCCGGCGCCAAAATCATACAAATAACCAAAACGGCTTTTTTCATCATCAAATGATCCTATTGCACAAATACCCCCGATCGCCAGTTAAAAACATATCGCATATTATAGCTCGAAAAATTTTTTAACCGGCTATTTTTCCTTCTGAAAGCACTAAAAAAACGCGGCGACAATCGACCGATTCCATACAATCCACAAATTTTAACGTTTTTTATTTCAAACCGCCCCGTTAGGTTCTCTGAAAACGCCGGAAAATTTCCTCGCGCCCAACGGCCGACCAGTTTAATCGCATTCGCTTTCAAGAATTTTTTCGTAAACCGCATAAAAAATATCAGACTTTTATCAACGTATCGCATTTATTTAAGCATTTTTTTTGTTAAAAGAAATAAAAAGATCCTTCCCCCTTGTCAAAAGACGGAATAAGAAGTATAATGCGGAATATAATTTTAAATAGACAAAAGGAGAGTTTGTTCTTTCTTCAATTTCACTTTCAGGAAAACCCATGAAACAGTTACTTTCAGGAAACGAGGCTCTTGCCCGCGGCATGTACGAAGCCGGCGTTACGCTCGCAGTCGGCTATCCCGGCACTCCTTCCACCGAGATTTTGGAAAACTGCGCCAAGCGTTACAAAGAAGCATTCCGCTGCGAATGGGCGCCGAATGAAAAAGTCGCCCTTGAAGTCGCCGCCGGCGCCGCGATGGCGGGCGCTCGCGCATGCGTCACAATGAAACACGTCGGTCTGAACGTTGCGGCCGACCCGCTTCTCTCCATCGCCTACACAGGCACGCCTGGCGCGCTGGTAATCATTGTCGCGGACGATCCGGGCATGCACTCTTCGCAGAACGAGCAGGACTCCAGACACTACGCCCGTTTTGCCAAAATTCCGGTTCTTGAACCGTCCGATTCCGCTGAAGCCCGCGATTTTCTTAAAGCCGCGGTGGAGATATCCGAAACGTATCGGACTCCGGTTATTCTGCGCACTTCAACGCGCGTAAGCCACAGCCGATCGCTCGTCGCCCCCGAGGAACGCCGTCTTCCGGACCGGGAAATCGGTTTTCAGAAGGATCCCCAGAACTGCGTACTGATTCCGGCTTTCGCCCGTCGGCGCCGTCTTGCCGTCGAGGAACGTCTTTGTCAAATCCAGGCTGACAACTCGGAAAAATGGACGGTCAATCGAATTGAAAAGGGCTCCTCCAAACTTGGTATCGTGACGGAGGGAATCGCCTATCAGTACGTCAAGGAAGTTTTCCCGGAAGCCTCCGTTTTGAAACTGGGGTGCGCGTGGCCGTTGCCGGAAAAACTGATTCGCGAATTTGCAGAGGGCGTGGAAAAGGTTCTGGTAGTAGAAGAAGTCGAAGACTTCACCGAAACGAACATGAAGGCCGCCGGAATCGCGTGCGAAGGGAAAAAATACGTTCCGAATATCGGCGAACTCTCCTCCGACGTTCTGCGCGCCTCCAGAGCCAAAATGGAAGGAGTCGAATACCGTCCGTGCGCCAGTTGCCAGAATATGAGCGGCGATCCGTTGCCCAACCGACCGCCCACGCTCTGCGCCGGGTGTCCTCACCGCGGAATTTTCTACGCGCTGAAAAAATTCGACGTGGACGTTGTCGGCGATATTGGATGTTACTCTCTTGGCGTTCAGCCGCCGTTAAACGCGCTGGACACGATTATCTGCATGGGAACGGGTTTCTCCATGGCGCACGGCATGGCTCAAAGCGGCCAGAAACGCAAGGTCGTCGGCGTCCTGGGCGACTCCACGTTCTTCCATTCCGGAATCACCGGTCTTCTGAATATCGCGTGGAACAAAGCGAACTGCACGGTTATTGTTCTTGACAACCGAATCACCGCCATGACCGGGCACCAGGACAACCCCGGCACGGGTCAGACGCTCATGGGCGAAGCCTCCGACGCGGTTGACGTCGCGGCTGTCGGAAGAGCGTGCGGCATGAAGAATATCGCCGAATTCAATCCGCTCAATTTTGAAGAAACGACGGCAATTCTGAAAAAAGCGACCGAGTCGGACGAACCGTGGCTTCTGATCTCCAAAAGTCCCTGCGTCCTGATCATGAAAGAGCGCGTCGGCAACGTACGCAAAATTGATCCGGAAAAATGCAGAAACTGCCGCGTCTGCGTAAAAACCGGCTGCCCGGCAATCGAATGCACGGACAAAAACAAACCGACGATCAACCCGCTCTCCTGCAACGGCTGCTCCCTGTGCAATCAGGTCTGCAAATTCGGCGCGATCAGCGAGTGAAAGCGAGGTTCATAGATGCTTCAGGAATTACTCCCTTTTCTTTTTCAGCAAGCCCAAATACAAACATTTGGGGAAGCGGCAGAGAATATTCAAAATTGGATATCCCAAATAGAAAATGTTGCATTTTTAAAACTTTTAAAAGAAATCGGAGTCATTCCTGAAAAAATCCCGCACGACTCGACAGAAGAAAAGTTGTTCGCCAAAACCGCGGATATTGTCCTATGCGAAAGCTTTCAGCGTCTTGGACTACACGCCTATGTTCTTCAGGAACGTGCAAACAGCGCTGATGTTTCAGGAAACAGTCCGTTTCATAAATATACATTCGTGGCAGACGCTAAAACGTTTCGTTTAAGCAGAACAGCTAAAAATCAGAAAGATTTTAAAGTTTCAGCTCTCAGCCGATGGCGGGGTAATGCCGATTTTGCCATTCTGGTTTGTCCGTACTTCCAGTATCCTCGAAAAGAAAGCCAAATCTACAAACAGGCGCTTGACTCAAACGTTTGTCTTTTAAGTTGGGAACATTTATATTTTTTGTTGCAAAATCAGATTCAGGAAAATTTAAACATCAATTTGACCCGAATATGGAACAACTCATATGAAATTTCTCAGCAGACAGTTTGTGCCGACAGTAAAAAACGCCAAAATTTCCTAAAAGCAGATCGCGAAATTTTCTGTCCAACCGCTGGTTTACAATGGGAAGACTGGAAACTGGTTCTTCGCCAATTCCAGAATGGTCTGCAATTTTGAAGTAAAATTGAAGTCGGATTTTGGAAAGAAAAAATCGCAGAAATTCAAAATTATTCGAAAGAACAGGCCATTAACAAATTGCTCGATGCTCTTAAAATAGAGCAGAAAATCGCGGCAATTCAAGACTTCCTTCGAAAGTTACCCGAATTGGAAAGAGAAAATGGGTATTCCTGAAAACAGTTTGATACTTGGCGACTCGATCCAGCGTCTCAAAGACGTAGACTCGGAATCCGTTCACCTGATCCTCAGCGATATTCCCTATGGAATCGGCGCCGAGGATTGGGACGTTCTTCACCAGAACACGAACAGCGCTTTTCTTGGAAGCAGTCCGGCGCAGGAAAAAGCAGGCGCCGTTTTCAAAAAACGCGGCAAACCGCTCAACGGCTGGTCGGAAGCGGATCGACAAATACCAATCCAGTACTACCAGTGGTGTTTAAGCTGGAGCGCCGAATGGTTCCGGATCCTGAAACCGGGAGCCTCCGTTTTTATTTGCGCCGGCAGACGTTTGGCTCACCGTTGCATTTGCGCTATGGAAGACTCCGGCTTCACCTGGCGCGATATGCTGGCGTGGGACAAAATGAAAGCTCCTCATCGGTCGCAGAGGGTCAGTATCGTTTTTAAAAAACGAGGAGATTTGATTTCTGCAAAAGAATGGGCAGGATGGCGGGTTGGAAACCTGCGACCGCGTTTTGAACCAATTTTATGGTTCACAAAACCGTATCCTGTCGGAGGAACGATCGCCTCCAATCTGGTCGCAAATCATGTAGGGGCCTACAATGAGACCGCTTTCGTTCATTGGACGCAACGCCCTGACAACATATTTTCAATTCCGGCAGTAAAAGAGGATATCGGACTCCATCCAACACAAAAACCGGTCCGCTTAATGCAGTTGCTTATTGAAACTGTCACGGCGCCGGGCCAACTGGTCTGCGATCCATTTTGCGGAAGCGGAACAACCCTGGTTGCGGCAATTCGCTCCCAAAGGAGGTTCCTAGGTTTTGAAATCAATCAACAATACTATGAAATCGCGAAAAAACGAATAGACGCGGAAAACTCCAGGTACGCTCTATTTGAAATAAATTAAAAAATTAAGGAAATAAACCATGAATAAAACCACCAGTATCGTTCTTGCCGGCGTCGGCGGTCAGGGAATTCTGCTTGCCAGCGAAATTCTTGCCAAAGCCGCGGGATTTGCCGGTTTCGACGTAAAAACAAACGAAGTGCATGGAATGGCCCAACGCGGCGGCTCCGTCATCGGACAGATTCGGTACGGACAAAAAGTCTTCAGCCCTCTTGTCTCCAAAGGCGAGGCGACCGTCCTCATGTCGCTCGAACGTATCGAAGCTCTGCGCTATGCCGACTTCCTTTCTCCCGACGGTCTGGCAGTCGTAAACAGTCAGGTCATCATACCGACAACCGTTTCTTCCGGAAACGCAGTCTATCCGGAAAATGCAAAGGAAATCCTGAAAAATTCCTTTAAACACCTTATCTATCTCGACGCGAACCGTATCGCGCAGGAACTCGGAAATCCGAAATGCGCCAACGTCGTCCTCCTTGGCGCGCTTTCGACAAAACTCGAAAACATCGCGTCGGAAATCTGGGAACAGGCTATCCGCGAATGCGTCAAACCGAAGTTTATCGATCTGAACATCGCCGCGTTTCAAACCGGCGCGAACGCTCCGTCGGAACTTTGAAATCTTTAAAATTTTCAATTTAACGTTGCTTTCGCTCGTGAAGTTTTTTAACTCAAAACGCATGAGCGAAACGGGTTTGCGTTCAATCCATTGCGTATTTCCGACGTAAAAATGATTCATTGATCTTTGCTTCCGCTCCGGATAATCCGTTCGCGATACCCGTTCCCCGCGCAAAATATATGAACGGATTCCGATGCAGGACGCTCCCGCTTTATGTTCGGGCTGTTTTGGGGGCGACAACGGCTTTATCTTAAATGCGAACAAACGAAGATTAATGAACGACGGCGAGCGCGGCGAACTTGACATGGAGCATCCGGCTAATTCGCGCGTCTTTTCCGGAAAAGAAAAACGCGGAGCAGCGCAAAAGAGGAAACGCGGCCCCTTGAAAAAGACGCGAATCCGACTACCTGACGCCGCGCCTTCCAATACAATACCCAAATTTGAAAATCCCTTTAAGACGAAATCTTAAGGGATTTTTTTATTAAAAACAGGCTTCTCTGCGCCGTTTTTCTTAAAAGAAATAAAAACGGCGCCCCAAGCCTTCAATCCGTTAAACTAACGACGGAAAACCGCAAGAGAATCGTTGAAAAAGGAAAAGCCCCAAACACTCGGAACCCCTACGCCGAATATCCTACCTGCCTGCTTGCCGCCGTTTAATATTTTAATCAAACGGCGGCCAGTTCCAGAAATCCGTTCCTTCCAGGCAGAACGTCGGGGTCGTGACAGAGACGCACCATGTATTCGGACGCAGAATACTTATCGACAAACGTCTGACTTTCCGTCAGGTTTCCCGTAACTCCGGTAGGCCTGCGCTGCGCAAGACATGCGCCGAGGTAACAGGCGTCGCCTGCAAAAACAACGGTTTTCTCCCCACGCGGAATCAACACAAGACTGGAACCCGGAGTATGTCCGCCTACGCGGCGCATGGAAATACGTCCGTCAAAAATGGAAATCTCGTCGTCAAACAAAACGACTTCGCCTTTATGCCGTTTCAGATATTCGGCGCCCAATTTCGCCTCGGCGCGGTGAATAACGACGCGAGCGTCAGGAAAAGAAACGAGCGCCTCCATATGGTCGGAATGGTGATGCGAGATAAGAATGTCCGTAACGTCCTCCGGACGAATTCCACGTTGGCGCAAAAGGTCCGCCGGCTTCACAAAAACCGTAGCGGCGCGTCCAAAGATACTGAAACTGTTGCAGCCGACGTCCGCCAGAACAATGCGTCCAGGCAGTCTTATCATATGAAAAAGAAGAGAAATAGGAACCGGCTTCGCGGCGTCGCCGCCTTGAAAAACCATCGCCTCGTTAATAACGGCTTCGCCATATTTACAGACGGTAAGCGTCATATCGTCCGCCGCGGCATTTTGCGCGACTCCAACCGCCGCGCAAAACGCCGCGGACGCGCCGATAAACTCTCTACGCGAAACTTTCATTTCTTTCTCCTTTTTCTGTTTTCTGAATATTTTGCGAAACAAGGCGCAGGTCGTTCCCTGAAAAATTCGCCGCCTTTACAAAATTTAGAACGCGGATACTTATCGCGCCGCCATTCGCTTTGTTTTCGTCCTGTTCTAACATCGGCAATTTATTTCAGCGTCTCAATAGACGGGAAAAATATTCGAACGTTATTTTTAAATCCGCCGACATTCGATTCGCTCATGATTGCGCATCTGCCGAGACGCCAATTAATACGACCGTTCAACAACAATAAAAGAATTCAACCCCTAAGACAAAAAATAAACGACGCCCTTCGTCAGACCGGACGCCGTTCATTTCATAATTCATTCCGGCAGGGCAACTCCATTGCGTCAATTACTTCGATACAATTACTGAAGTTACTTGAAGGAATAATCAACTTTTATTTTACCGTAACCGCAAATCAAACTCACTGCGCGGCTACGGCTTCTTCACGCGTTGCAACCACATTCACGCGGCGACCTTCGCGGTCAAAACGCACGAAACCATCAACAAGGGCGAACAACGTATAATCCTTTCCCTGACCAACGCCTTTACCAGCGTTAAATTTATTTCCGCACTGACGCACGATAATGTTTCCAGCTTTGGCAGCCTGACCGGCATAAAGTTTAACGCCGCGGCGCTGCGCGTTGGAGTCGCGACCGTTTCTACTGCTACCTTGTCCTTTTTTATGAGCCATGAGTACCCACTCCTAAAAAAATGTTAATGTGTGTATACTTCTTGATTTATTAACAAGCAGAGAGTATTTTACTCGAAAATCCACTCAAAGTCAAGCCCCCCCGGCTGTCCAAAACGGAAAATATCCAAATTTCCCGGGTGCCAGTAGTTCAATTTTAAGTTTTTGTAAAAATATTTGCCCTCTTCCCGCTCGTATTTCCTGACGTTTGTCAGTCCGTTAATTACGATAGAAAAACGATCCGCCGTATAATTAATATCCGACCAGACGGCAACGCCCCAAACTTCTTCGCCAGGTTTGATTTTTTTTCCAATAAAATCGCAGGAACCGTAAAGTTTTCCATTCGGACGCTCTTTTTTGGCAATCATATTCACCACATACGGATTATATTCGTCGACAAGACTCCTTCTGCGGAGCATAACTTTTCGACGTTCTGAATCCAGCCACTGTTCGTCGTCCAGTCTCATTTCAAAAACCGGCGTAAATTCCAGCGTTTTATCTTTTCGAGTCACAAACTCAAAAGACCGCGGAAACTGCTCGATCGCGCCGAGCGAAGCCACTTTCGGCAATTGATTTGCTCCCGAATACAACGCGACGTACGCATCCTGAAGAGCCTGCGCGTCTTCCTGATACTTCGCGAAGACTTCTTCCTGCCGTCCTTTTAATTCGCCGACGCCCTTTACCGTCTGAACTTCCTTGACAGTGAAATACTGACCGGGATTTTTTATCCGGTACATCAGATACGTATACTTCTTCAGGACCGCTTTTTTCTGACCTTCGACGGAAATAGCGGACGGAAGAACGATCGTACGCAGAGACTTGATTTCAAAATCGAAATACCAGACGTCGTTATAGAACGGCTGATTCTTCGCCCAGGAATAAGGAAGGTCTTTTTGAGAACCGTCTTTCATATTGAAAGTGTTCACCATATAGATCTGATCCAGAGCGGGGTCTATTTTTTTGAAAACATGCGGAGCAAGCGTACGCGGAGCGGCTTTAATCCGAATCTGCGGCGCGGCCGCGGCTGGCGCGGAGACGGAAGCTTCGGGCGATTCCGTCTGAGCGAAAAGTCCGCCTGAAAACAATGCGCCCGCAACCAAAAGCGACGGGAACAGGGAAAGCGCGTTTAAATATGTCTTTTTCATGATTATGGTTCAGTGAATACTGGCCCGCGCTCTGGACGCAGGTGAAAATCTTCTTACCATTTTAATATTATTCAGTATTATCGGCAATCGGTTTTTCCGCCCCGGAAAAAAAGAGATTTTGAAAATTTCCGATTATGACGATTTAAAATGTTGATTTGGATAAATTATTGAAAATTTAATGTTTTATTCTTGACGTCAAACAAAAAATTTGTTAAATTCGAAAAGATGTTTTTTATTTTCAGATTCTCTTCATCCTTCAAAAAGGTCCAATTATCATGACGGTAAAGCTTGCAGTAATTCCCGTAGCGGGAAGAGGCACTCGCCTGATTCCATTAACGAAAAGTCTGCCGAAAGAAATGCTTCCTGTCGGTCGAAAACCGGTAGTTCGGTATGTGGTTGAGGAATTGGACCGTTGCGGTCTTCAAAAATTACTCTTTATTACCGGACCAACCAAAATTGCTATCGAAAACCATTTTGATCTGGATCTTGAGTTAATTAACCACCTGCGCGAAACAGGAAAGGAAGATCTTCTAAACGAACTGGCGTTCGAAAAGGCGGATCTTCAGTACTTCTATACCCGACAGCGTCGGCAGCTTGGTCTTGGACACGCGATACTCTGCGCAGAATCGTTCGTTGGAAAAGAACCTTTCGTCGTCGCTCTTGGCGACACAATACTCGGAATTAATCAAAAAGCAAAAGTTGTTGAACGCATGATCCGCGTTTTTGAAGAGAAAAATGCGGATTGCGTCATCGCGTTCGAAGAAGTTCCGAAAGAAGAAGTTCACCGTTATGGAATTGCAGAACCGATGGAATTAAACGATCCGGATACTTTCCGACTGGCAAATATTGTGGAAAAACCCGCTCCCGCGGAAGCGCCAAGCCGTCTGGCGGTTGCCAGCCGATATGTATTCCAAGCGGAAATCTTTGAATATCTGAAAGTTACAAAACCCGGTAAAAATAATGAAATTCAGCTTACCGACGCGATTCAGAAAATGATTTTCGACGGGAAAAAAGTCTACGGAGTACGCATTACGCCGGAAGAACACCGTTTCGACATTGGAAACTTTAAAAGCTACTTATCCGCATTCCTTGAGTTCGCGGCCAACGATCCTGATTACGGCGAATACATTCGGGAAAAAATCCGGAATTTCGTAAACTGAAGATCTGCCGGGACGCATATTTCACCGTTGCTTTTCATCCCTCAATTTAACTTTGATTTAATTGCAAAACAATGGAAATCATTCGAAAAAAAGCATTTGCCCGAGCGGGAATCCTTGGCAATCCTTCGGACGGGTACTTCGGTAAAACAATCTCGGTGATTCTGAAATCTTATTTTGCTCAAGTCACAATTTACGAATGGGAAGAATTGGAAATCGTCATGAACGAAAACGACACGCGCTTTCGTTCTCTGGACGATCTCGTTCAGGACGTCCGACTGCATGGATACTACGGCGGAGTACGTCTGGTAAAAGCAACTATCAAACGCTTTGCAGAATACTGTAAAAAATATGGAATCAAACTCCATGATCGAACGTTTTCTATTCGGTTTGAAACGAATATTCCGCGTCAAGTGGGAATGGCCGGTTCAAGCGCCATCATTGCGGCAACGTTACGTTGTCTGCTGGAATTTTATGGAGTAGAGATTCCCAAATATCTTCAGCCTTCGCTGATTCTGTCGGTAGAACAAGGCGAACTCGGGATCACGGCCGGCCTACAGGACCGCGTAATTCAAATCTACGAAGGAATGGTCTTTATGGATTTTTCCCGCGAATGGATTCAGCGGGAAAACGGTCTCGAATTCGGACGCTACGAACCGGTAAAATTAAATCCGGAAACGCCGCCGCCGCTTTATCTGGCATTCAAAACGGACGTCAGCGAACCTACGGAAATTGTCCACAACGATCTCCGACACCGTTGGAACGACGGCGTTCCCGAAGTTCATGAAGCCATGAAACGTTTTGCAGAATTAA
>CAZWOV010000054.1:0-6767 GCA_964635645.1 uncultured Planctomycetaceae bacterium
CATGCAGACGTTTACTCCCCAAAAACGCGCGACTCCGGCGTCGTTTACGAAATGTTCGTTTTCGACGCGGATCAGGCCGTCGGAACCGGCGGGACGGGCCGCGACCGGCGCGTTCCAGAACGCGTTGAGGTTTTCGGCGGAGGCCTCAAATGGAAACAGTTCGGGAAAAACCGTGTTTTCAGGGGCGGAAGGGCCGGTTTCCCGGGAAACCGGAGAATTGGCGGCGATCCGGCTCGACGGTAAGATTGCCGACGTGAAAATAAGAGCCGAGAGGCTCAGAGACGTTAGGAAGAATCGGTTTGTTTTCATGATAAAATGGGACGGAATGAGTCGAACGGAAGACGAACGAAAAACCGGGATGAAAAACCGGCGTAAAAGCCGCCGATTTTCGCCTTTGGCAAAGAGAACGGGACTTTCACACGAGTTGTTTGGTTTTTAGTGGGTTTGGTTAAAAATTCATGACTTTCATCCATGCGAGAACGCGGTCGAGCCATGCGGCGACGTGGTCATTGCCGCGAATACCGCCGAAACCGTGATTAACGTTTGCGTAAATGTGGATTTCAGCAGGAATGTTCATCGTGCGGAGTTTATGGTAGACGGCGACGGACCCCATCGGCGAGTAAACGTCGAGATCGCCGTGGACCAGACACATGGGTGGAGTTTTCGCGTCAAAAGCGAAATCGCCGACCATTGCGGAATCGTTTCCCTTTCCCGAATTGGGTCCGTTGTTTCCGTCTTCGAGAACGTACGCGGGGTAAACGGGGATCGCAAAATTAACGTGGCATGGAACTTTATCCAGTTCGTCGACGGGCGCGTAAGCGGGGGTTTGGCTTGTGGTGGAGGTCATGAGAACGAGGTGTCCTCCGGCGGAAAAACCGGTGCATCCGATTTTTTCCGGATTGATTCCGAGTTCCTGAGCTTTTGCGCGAATCGTTCGGATTGCCCGTTGCGCGTCCTGCCAGGCCGTGATATGTTTTGCCGAGTCGGTTGGGCGCGGAACGCGATAGCGGACGATGACGGCGACGATTCCTTTTTCGTTGAAGAAATCGGCGATCTGGACGCCTTCATGCCGGTCGCAGCATCCCTGGTACGCGCCTCCGGGGAAAACGACGACGCATGAATCGCTCGTTTTGTTCCGGGGAACGCAGATCTCGTACGTTGGGATCGACTGGCGTTCTTCGAAATTCGGCGTTTTTCCGTCGGGCCAGAGATTCACTCTTTCTCCACCCCAAACGGCGGAAGGGGCGAGATTCAAGAGAAAGAAGGAAATAATTGGAAACAGCGACAAAATAAGAGTTTTTTTCATGAAAACACCTTGCGTTTGGTAGTTGGCGGCGATAGGAACGAATGAAGTACGCGGGAAAGGAAACTTATTTTTTCATGCAGTTGAGCATAAATTCAACAATGGGGCGAGGATCTTTGAGCGAATGGGGGTGATGATCGACGCCGGGCTTGAGGATGAGGCCAAGGTTTCCTCCCGCTTTTTTGAAGTTTTCGGCCAGGACGGCGCCGTTTTCGTCCCATGGAATAACTTTGTCGGAGTCGCCGGCGACGATGAAGATCGGGACGTTGCGTTCGGCCAGGATTTTGCATGTGGTAATGGGCATTACCGACGGATCCAGGAGCTGCTCTTCGGTCATGCCGTAAGCGTCCTGCGCCTGTTTCCAGCTTCCGGAATCGCAGGATCCCTTGCCTTTTCCGCCCGGCCAGCTTTTCAGGTCGCAGACCGGCGCGTCAATATAGAGACCGGCAACTTTGTCGGGATTGGCGATCGCCCATTGAAGCGAGCACATTCCGCCGCGGCTCATGCCGAGCAGAACCGGTTTCGGGTTAAAATCAAATTCCTGCGTCAGTAAATCGTAGAGTTTCGAGCGTTCCTGGTTGCAGACGGGCGAACCGAGCAGGTCGCTTGTGCCGATCCATGCGACATGCCATCCGAGATTGAGCATGGCGATTTCTGTTTGCGGTTCATGTCCGAAAAAGACGGCGCGCCAGACCCAGGGACGGCCCTCTGCGGTTTTTTGGGGGCAAACGACCTTAACCGGCCGGCCGTCAATCTGAAACTGGAAACAGTCGAAACCGTTCCAGGACGATTTGACTCCGGGAAAATCCGCGGCGGAAAGCGAGGGAAGGCGAATGGCCGACGCGATGATTACCAGAAGTAAAAGGGGGAGGAAAACGGATAAAATACGTCGAACGGACATTTTGTTTCTCCTGTAAAATTTTTTGCGAATGGGGACGCGAGTCGGATGGAGCTGAATAACGTTCAGTTTCTATCTAATTCTATCTAATGGTAGGGCAATAGACTTTCAGGACTGGAGCGTGTTCAGGACTCAAACGGTCCGGCGTTTGACGGAACGCGAAGAGAGCCGATTCCAGATAATTCCATTTTTCTATTTTACTTCTTTTCAAGCGGCGCGTCAAGAGTTTCGATCCGTTTTTTTTGCCGATTTGGAGTTTTTTTCAGAAATTTCTCCTTTAGCCGCTCCATTTTACCGGCGCGGGACGCTGGAAATGCGAGCGGTGAGAATGAACGCTTGGTTTGGAAAAGATTTCCGACAAATTTTGTCTTGAAAATCTTTTTCCACGAGATTGTTTCCGGAGGAATAATTTTAGTGTCGATTTTTTTGAAAAAATCCGATAAATAAAACGAAACGGTAAAATTTGTCCGGAGCCGTGCGTCGGCAGTCGGGAATAATCGGGAGAAGCTGGCATGAAAAAAACGTTGACGATTCTTTCTGTTTTAGGGCTTTGCCTGTTTTTCTGTCTGGGGCTTTATCTTTTGGGAGGACGGCGTTCAGATTCTGAATCGGCGAATCAGACGTCGTCTGAACAGGCTGAGGCGGAGAATTTGCCGACGCCGGGGAATGTTTCGGAGGAAATTTTTGCCGATCGTTCCGCGAGTATTTCCGACGGAGCCGACGGATTTCATCCTTCCGCCTTCGGGCGTGAGTCCGCGCGGGCTGGCGAGGCAAACGCGGACATGACGAGCCGCGGCTCCGGAAGCGGGCCGACGACGCGGGAAGTTTCGGAATTTTCCGAAAATGCGAATCCTTTCGGCGGCGTTCGGTTGGACGGAGAATCCGCGGGCGTGAAATCCGAGGGCATGGAATCTGCGGGCGTGAAATTCGCGGGCGGCGGCGTTCCGATTTCCGGAACGTCCACAGGCGGTTTTCTTTTGGATAGTAAGGAACCGATTTCCGTTCGTGGGATTTTGAATCGAATGGTTTCGGCTTACCGAAAGGCGCAAACCTACCGGGACGAGGGCGAGATCCGAATTTCGTGGGAGCAGAACGGGAATTTTCATGAGAGAAGTATTCCCTATCGGACAAATTTTCAGCGCCCCAATCGTCTTTTTGTGGACGTAAACGGGGCTAGCGTGCTGGCGGACGGCGAGATGCTTTGCGCGTATACTCCGGAAATGCCGGGAGCGCTGCTTAAGAAATTGTGCCCGAAAGAACTGCAGATTGCGGATATTTTGTGCGAGCAGGAGATTAACTGGTCGCTGATGGACGTGGAGTCGAGCGCTTTTTCGTGTATTCCACCGCCTCTTCTCCTTCTTCTTCATCAGGACCCTCTGGCTACGTTCCTTTACCAGGCGGAGCAGTCGAATATCCGGCTTCTTGCCAATGCCGAGAACGAGGGGCGCGACTGTTTCCGGATATCCGTTCTCCGTCAGAGCGAGGAGACCGTTTTGTGGATAGACTCCGAAACGTTTGTTCTTCGCAAAGTTGAACTTCCCAAACAGTTTCTTCAGAATTCTTCTCGAGGCGGAGACTCCGTCAGTGAAGAGATTTCGGTGCAAATTAACTTTCATCGCGCGGAGCTGAACTGGTCCGGCGTTATTGAAATAAGTCCTCCGGCAAACTGCGCGGTTGTTTCGTCTTTTACCGAACCGCAGAAACAGTTGCTTGGGAAGCGCGTTTCGGATATGAAGTTTACGAAACTCGACGGTTCTCCCATTGCGCTTCAGGATGTTCCGGACTGTGCGCTCTTTATTTATTTCTGGAGTATTTATGAAACGAATACGCTGAATTTTCATGAGATCGATCGGCTTTACGCAAAATTTCAATCGAACGGCAGGATTCGTTTTCTTGGAATCAATATCGATCCCCAGACCGTATCGAACGAAAAGATTCAGCAGTTTGCGGAAAAGACGGGGCTTCAGACGCCGCTTGGGCGCGACATGTCGGGAAGGGTTGCGGAAACGCTTCGCAACGGCGAAATTTTTACCTGTTTTCTGATTGACTCGAACGGGGTCGTTCAATTTTGCGACTCTCTCGGAATGTTCCATCCAGCCAGCCGATACGAGCAGATGATTCGGGATGTTCTTGACGGGCAGAATATTTACCTGAGCCGGATTAGCGAACTGAACCGTTCCGAACAGGAATACCAGGCGTCGCTGCGCCGGTGGATTGAAAACGGAGTCTTTCTTAAGGACGCGCATACGGAAAAGATTTCTATTCCAGGCGAAAAGACGGAAAAGGCGTCGCGTCCCGTCAGTTGCCAGCTGAGGGACGTCTGGTATTCTCAGGGGATTCGTTCTCCATCCGCTCTTCTTCCTCTTCCGTCTCTCAATCGGCTCCTCGTTCTGGAAAACGGACAGACCGTCGTGGAACTTAACGATTCCGGCCGAATTCTTGCCAGGCATTCGCTTTCTCCAATGGAAGACGAGTATTTTTATCGGATTTCAACCGCGGCTTCTTCTAGCGGAGAGCGTTTTTTCGCCCTGGAAGGAAATCGGATTTACGTTTTCGATCGATCGTGGAAAAGAATCATGGTTTATCCCGAGCCGGGGCAGGTTGAGCTAGGCGAGTCGGTTTGCGCGATGCTGATGAAGGATCTCGACCAGGATGGAGAACCCGAAATTTACGCGGCGTTTAGAAACGGTTCAGAGATACGCAGAATATCGCTGAACGGAAAAGTGACCGGAAAAGCCGGGGGAATTTCCAATGTTTTCAAGATTGTCGCCGTTCGGGCGGATAACGAATACGAGCTGCGCGTCGTTGATGAAAGCGGGAACATTTCCGTTTTTTCGCCGAAGGAAATGAAGCTGAAAGAAGTCCTGACGGTTCCTCAAAGAAAGTTGGTCGCTCTTTCCGCCTTTGATTTTGATGGAGATGGAAACGACGAGTTGGCCGGGAGCGCTTTGAGCGAACGCGCTCAATTCGAAGTGACGGGGCTGACTCTCGACGCAAAAGAAATCTGGAGTATCGACCTCTCGAATCTTGTTTATCCGCGAAAGATTGAAAAGGTTTATCCGTTTTTTTTCAATGCGGAAAAACGAATTCAGGCCGGATGGACGCTCATTGGACCTGATTCTACCGTTTATTTTCTGGAATCAGGCGGAATGTTGATCGATCAGTTTCATTTCGGAAAAATAATTTCTGGTTGCGCGTCGGCGGTTTTGAACGGCAGGCCATTTCTTTTTCTGGCTTCGCCCGACGGAGTGACGGCATTGGAAGTTTCGCATTGAAGCCGATCGGAATTTTGCGTTGAGGCCAATTTGAAATTTGCGTTGATGTTGATCTGAATTTTGCGTTGAAAGTCGATCTGAAATTTGAATCCGATCAGAAATGAAAAAGCCACCGTTCGATTTTTATGAACGACGGCGCGATTTTTAATGCGGTTTGGGAAATGGGTTAAATCTCCATCGCTTTCTCAAATACTTCTCTTGAGACCGTTTTTTCCGTAACGGCGCAGTGATCGACGACCCATTGGACGACTTTCTTTTCCATTTCGCCGGCGCGGAACATTGCGAGCATCTGTGGGTTTTTCTGGTAGAAGGCGAGTATTTGCGGCGCTTGCGGGCCGTACTGCTGAACTTCATTTTTCAAAGCTTCAATTACTTCGTCGTCGGAAATCGTTACGTTGTTTGCTTTGGCCAGTTCCATCAGGAGGATTCCCTGCGCCGCCCGGCGCGTCGCGGCCTTCCGTGCGTCGTCGGTGGAGATTGCCGGGTCGTGTTTCTGAATAATTTCCATTTCCTGTTCGACAATATTGGCGGGAGCTTCTACTGGGAAAAGGTCGGCCAGTTTTTCCATGGCTTCAAAACGAAGTTTTTGAAAAGACGCTTCGTCAATGCTTTCCTGAAGATTTTCCGCAACTTTCTTGCGCATTTCCGCGATAGACTGCAGACCGAACCGTTTCGCAAATTCATCGTCGATTACCGCGTCCTTTTTCTGTTTCAGCGACTTGATCGTCGCGCGGAAAACCGCCGGTTTACCAGCCAGTTCTTTCGCGTGGTAATCTTTGGGAAACGAAACGCGAACGTTCACGACGTCGCCGACGTTTCGATCAATCAGCTGATCCTCGAATCCCGGAATAAAGGAGCCGGAACCAAGTTCAAGCGGATAGTCGGTTCCCGAACCGCCCGGGAACTCAACGCCGTCGATCGAGCCGACGAAATCAATGATTGCCACGTCGCCTTTGCGGGCGGGACGAATCAGAAGAACGGGCTTAAGCTGGGGATGAGACGCCGCGAGCTGTTCGATTGCGGCGTTTACGTCGCTTTCAGAGAGAGACGTAGTCAGACGTTCAAGCGTTACTTTTTTCAAATCATCAACGGATGGAATAGACATTTTAGCTCCTTTGGGATTAAATAAAATTCAAATTTTCCGAATTATATCAAATTTGAAAAGAAAAACAAGGGAGCAATACGAGATTTCAGATATTTTTGGAAAAACTTCCGTAAAGTTCTGCGTTTTCGGGCCGACTCTGCGCGTTGACTGAATTTCATGGAAAGAAAAGGCGGCCCCAAAGTAAGA
>CAZWOV010000054.1:6867-11625 GCA_964635645.1 uncultured Planctomycetaceae bacterium
CGACTCTGCGCGTTGACTGAATTTCATGGAAAGAAAAGGCGGCCCCAAAGTAAGACGCTTGAGATTTTCATGACGGGAACAAATTTTTTCGATAGGGGGAGAACAAATGAAGAGGATTTGGGAGAGCATGATTGGGAAAAGCTGAAAACGTTTTGGGCGCTGGTGTTTTTCACTTTATTTCCGCCGTATAATTGGCCGAAACGACAGAACGAAAATTTCCCCGCCTGAAAATCAAAAAACGCCTTGTTTTGCAGTAAATATGAGACGCAAATCGCATTAAAAGGCCAAAAATAGCCGATTTTTTGGAATTTTTTTGTTTTTTTTTACTTTTTTTCGTTTTTCAGGCGTTTTTTTGCTTAATCCCACTTGTTTTTTTTTGCGAAAGAATATTTAATCAATAAATGAAAATGATTCGGTTTAACTTTTGGGGATATCCCAAGGCCGGAAAGAATTTTCAATTTGTTTTTTTGATTTTATCCCAAGGAGGGAATGAATTATGGCTAAAAAAGCAGCCCCCGCACCCGTCAAGCCCTTGACGAAATCAGAGATCCAGTCCAATATTGCCGCCGAGACCGGCATGACCAAAAAAGACGTTGCTAAAGTTCTCGAGGCTCTTGCGAACGAAATTCGCAAAAGCGTCGCCCCGAAAGGCGCCGGCGCTTTTGTGCTTCCGGGACTTTTGAAAATTGAAAAGAAAAGCGTTCCGGCGCAGAAGGCCAAGAAGCATGTTGAAAATCCCTTCAAAAAAGGCGAATTCCGCGATATTCCGGCCAAACCTGCTTCCAGTAAGATTAAGATTAAGCCTCTGAAAGGCCTCAAAGATTGCTGCGTTAAATGAGCTTCATCGCTTTCAGGATTTCATCAAAAAGCTTTCCGGTTTTGGGCGGAAGGCTTTTTGCGTAAATGCAGGTTGATGAACCGCGTCGATATTTTCTGTTGTTTCACGATTGGAGGATTAATCTTCCGTGCGCACCTGTTCGTACGCTTCCCGCGTCATGAATTCGCCGCGTTTGAGGTCGAAAACGCTGACGGCGGCGCATAACGGGCAGATCCAGTATTTTTCCGGTTTAACGGGAGTTGAACCCTTAACGGGAGTTCCGCAGTAGGCGCATTTGAGCGAGGGCAGCAGACGTCGGAATCGTTCCAGTTGCCATTTGGGAACGACGGACGAGCCGCCTGAATTTTTTCCTGGTAAATTTGTTCTTAACGGCTTGGAGCGGTATTTTTGGCGAAAATTCTTAACGTCTTCTTTCGTGAAAGGATTACGAACCTTTTTGGCTTCTTCTTCGGTAAGAAGTTTTCCGCGAAAAAAGAAAAAGGGTTTGCGGCAGGCGCCGCAGAATCTTTGCCGCGTGTAGGTCAGGTGGACGGGTTCGCCGCAGTTTGGACAGAAAAGCTCAAGGTCGTCGTTGCCGATCTCGTCTACGCGGGCGCCGATACGGTTTGAGATAGAGTTTCGGGTTTCTTTTGAAGAACGGCGGAGACCAAGGAAATCCGAGTAGGCATTCTGACGGGGAGTCGGGCGGTCAAACATGGTTTGGAACGGAATTTTCGGAGTATTGAACGAAAGGCGAAAACGCTGGCGGGATTCTTTCCAGAGTAAACCCGATTCATGACCGGCGCCGCCGCGGAAGGAATCCTATTTCTTTTTCGGAAAAAGACGCTTCAAATTCTTGTCATTTTTCTGAAATTTTTATTTTGAATAAACTTTCAGAGAGAGGAAACGCGCTATTGAAATAAATTGGCATTCCAACAGCCGCAGAAAAACGGCGGGAACCGTTTAATTCCCGCCATGAGAAAACTCAGGGCAAAAGAAGCCCGCGTTCGCAAAGGGCCTTTCGCGCGTCCGCCGCGTTTGTGAAGAGGACGGCGTCGAAACCGACGTTTTCAGCCCCCTGGATGTTTTCAGGCCGATCGTCAAAGAAAAGGATTTTCGACGGTTCAACGCCAACGCGTTCCGCGGCTCGAAGGTAAATTTCGCATCCCGGTTTTCGTGCTTTCAGTTCGACGCTCGCAAGCGGGACGTCGAAAAGCTGAAACAGCTCCGGAAAACGCGTTTTGCAGAAATCCCAATGAACCTGGCAGATGTTGGAGAGGATTCCTGTTCGGACGCCGGCGAGTTTCAGTTCTTCGACTATTTTCCATGAATCCGACATGGGAGAAAATATGTCTCGGTGAGCCGCCTCAAATTGCTCCTGCGGCAAAGTCATTCCGAAGTCCCGGCAAATTTTGAGATAAAAATCCCGTGAAGATATCCGGTCCGTTTCAACGGCTTCGCAAAGAGGGGTCGCATGAGCCAGCGAGGCGTCCATGACGGCTTTTCCGTCCAGTCCGGTCAAGGCGTTGATACGCGCTTCCGCAATCGAAAAATCAAATTGAAGAAGGACTTTTCCCAAATCAAAAAAAATGAATTCCGGCGTTTTCATCATTTGCCGCTCCCGTTTCCGTTTTCTTTGTCCTGTTCAATTTTCCGCATGGCGGCCATGAGCGCTTGCGCGAACTGGTCGGGGCAGGAAGTCGCTTTTCCGCCGCAGCGGATTCCCTGAAGCCGCGCGATAATTTCTTCAACGGGCATTCCTTCCGCCAGTTTCGCTATTCCCTGGAGATTTCCCGGACAGCCGCCGTAAAATTGAACTTCACGAACGATTCCGTCCGTCAGATCGAACGTAATTTGCTGCGAGCAGACGCCCGACGGCCGATAGGAACATTTCATTGGAATTTCCTTTCTTGTTTCAGGTATGAAAAATAAATACGGTCAAGCGGTAACCAAGGAAAACGTCCGTCGAAAGACGGGGCGCCGAGACGAAAACGGCGTTTGCGTTTCGGCGCGGAGGCGAGCCGGAATTATTTTACGACGACTTCCATGGTTTGGACCCGATTGTTCGCGTCGGTCCACGCGATGCGGTATTTTCCTTTGAATCCGCGGAATTTCAGCGTTACGTTGGAGCCGTCGGCCTTTTGAGTGAAATTCGTTTTCCATTCATGATTGATCAGCTGGTCCAGCGCGTAAAAGGCCGGCTTGGGCATGACGTCGCGCGTCATCAGTCCCGACGTGGTGGGTTCTCCCGCGACGCCGCAATCGTCAACCGTGTTCCACCAGGTGATTCCCATCATTTTGGGGATGGAGAACCACATACGGTAAAGATTTCGGGTTACGATTGCCTGAATATCGCGTCCGGTTTCGTCGTTATTGGGTGCGGTAATCGTGATTTCGCTCAGGTGGATTGGAATACCGGCCTGACTGAGAGTTGCCATCGTGTTCCAGACCTGGGCGGGCGTCATGAGTTCCTTGCCCTGCGCGATATCCAGAGTTTGCTGCGGGTTGAAAAGGTGCATTTGGGACCCCATAACGTCCACTTTGCATCCGGCTTTCAGAAGGGCTTTCGTCTGATCCGCGTAATTTTGATTATTGGCGTAATCGTTGATATTCAGTTTCGCGCTGTCCGGCAGGTATTTCTGGGCGAACTGGAATGATTTCAGCGGATAGTCGGCGGGCATGATTCCATACGCGCTTTTCATCATTTTTTCGCCGGTTTTCACGTTTCCATGAAAATCAATGGAGCTTTCGTTTACCACGTCCCAGCTGTCGATCCGGTCGCCGTAATGTTCGCCGATGATTCGAATGCGATCGAACATTCTGCGTTCGTATTCCTGAATGAAATTGGGAATCATGTCGTAAATCTGATCCGTAGTGTTTGCGTAGAGTTGTTTGCGGTCTACGCGGATTTTGGCCAGTTCCTCCGGCGTGGCGACTTCCGTCCAGACCCAATCCGGGTGCTGGTGCCGACGGTTGCCCCAAACCAGAGTATGGCCGTGAATTCGGATCCCTTTGGATTCGCAGAACTCAACGCACTGATCGCTCGACGGACGGCGCCAGTGCGGTTGGCGGTAGGGGGCCTCGCATTTGTTCCAGAATTCCGCCGTATCGCGATATTCGGTTTTGAAACGCGGTTTGTCTTTTTCAAGCTCGAAATGTTTCCAGTAAAAAGCGACGGTTGCGGAATTAAACAGCGTTCCGAAAAGGGCTTCGTAACGGGCGTTTCGCTCGTCCGTTCCCAGCTGGCGGTAATTGAAAAGGTGCGCGCCGAAAAAGAACTCGTGCGAGATCTGTTCCACTTTGATTTCGGAACCGGTTTTCACATTTTCAAGCTTGATCTCGGCGTCCGCTTTACGGTATTTTTCGATACGCGCGTCGATTTCCTTTTGGATGTTTTCGTTCCAGTATTCATAGTATTTCTCGCTCATGACGGCGGGATTGGGCGTATGCGCGGAAGCTGGACTTTCTTCGGCTTTGGCGTTCTGGGCGGCGTTGGATATTCCAATGGCGCAAAAAAATGCCAGAATAATGGACGCAATTTTCATTTAAACTCCTTTGCGACGGTAAAGTATGGGGGATTTTCGCCGGTTGCGCGAAAACCAGCGTTGAGGAACCGGTTTTTTCAACCTGACTTTTCCCCTGGCTTTTCACGCTTTCAAAATTCAATACGTAAACGAGGCGAAAATGAAAACAACGTATTCAGTTTAGCAGATTAACCGGACATTTCAAGCCCCCCAAAGCGTTTTTTTCCAATTTTAAAATTTTTTCGCCTTCCCATTTGGCAAAACGGCGAAATGAATCCTAAAATTTTTTTGCGCTCCCGCTTGACAAAACGGCGAAATATGGTATAGTAATTTCCGTTCGGGTTTTGAAGACCGGAATGGAATTGGCAGTGTAGCTCAGTTGGTAGAGCAGCGGGGTCATAATCCGCTTGCCGGGGG
>CAZWOV010000055.1:0-11533 GCA_964635645.1 uncultured Planctomycetaceae bacterium
TAGTTAAAATGCGGTATGTAAATTTAACTAACAGGACGACGGAAATAACTCCGATGAATTCGGCCAACGAGAGATAAAAACGTACTTTTTTCACTTTTTCCAGTCTCCCCGGAACGTAAAAGAATTTTGCCGCTTTATAGATCGGCATGACGACCAACCCGAACAGGGACATGAAAACGATGGCGAAACCCAGGACCTGAAGTCCGTATGGTTTGAAGACCTGGAGAAGGAACATGGTAATGGAGAGAGTGACTACCCATCGGTAGCAGGCCGCCGCCACCGCGTAAAGAGCGAACAAAATCTGGTTTCGCTGCGGCAGGAAGGGGTCGTCGGGATATTCCAGTCCCAGAAACCATTCACCGGCTTTTCGACTTAAAATACTCGTTGCTTTTTGACGCATGTTCGGTATTTCCATGACGTCCGCCAGTACGTAGTACCCATCGTAACGCAGAAGAGGGTTTGCGTTGAAGATGATCGTGCTGACAGAGGAAATGAACATGATATTCAGGCAGATATTGTGGAGAAGCCCCGGGTTTGAGTACCACCAGACGAAAGTGGCAAAAGCGGCGAGCCAGACTTCAACAAAGATACCGGCGAAACCGATTGCGGCGCGGCGCCATTTACTCGGGAGCATCCAGGAGTCGGATACGTTGCAGTAAAGACATGGAGTAAGGACGAGAATCATAACGCCCATTTCATGGCATTCGCCGCCGAAATGTTTGCAGGTGAGGCCATGCCCGAATTCATGGATAACTTTGGTCGTTCCGAGGACCAGAGCGAGCCATAGACCGTTTTCCGGGGTAAAGAATTGGTAAAAACCGGGAAGTTTTGAATAAAAAACGTCAAAATGCGTCAGAACCAGGAGGAGGGCGCCGAGTATCATCGCAAACGAAAAAAACATCGAGAGCGGATGAAAAAAAAAGGCGACGAACGGGTAAATTGCATTCAAAATACGTTCCGGATCGAAACCTTTGAAACGAATGCAAAGAATGTTTGCGAACGCTCCGAGAAGTTCCTGCCGTCGGCGTTTTACCGCTCGTTCGTAAAGCTGGTATCCCTGGTCGTGAACGCCGGTTAGGATCAGACCGCTTCGATGAAGAGCTCCGATGAATTGCGAAAGTTCTTCCAACGTAATTTTCTGCGGCGGAAACTCCTTTTCAAATTTTTCCTTGATTTCGTCGAGCGACAGACGGCCGTCCAGCATATTTAAAATTGCGTACTCTTCTTCCTGAAAACGGTAGTATTTCAGGCCGATTGGGTCTTTGACAATCCAATACGTTTTTCCCAGATAGCGCTGTTTTTTGGCGCTTAGGTCTTGACGTACGCGAATTGGCAGGGCGCGGGCGCTGCTTGAAACCAGGCTGTCGGAAAGTGTCGCCATTGAAAATTTACGATTAAATGATTGGTAATTGGTGAATAAGGAACAATGAAAAATTGAAAATACCGGCGGAAATAATCCGGAATGAAACGACGTTCATAAAATGGCAAGCGAAATTTGATTTTATGATTTCTGAAAACGTTTTATCCCAAACGACTCGTATTTTGTTTCCCGATACTTTTTTATTTCCCGATACTTTTGACTTCAGCGCGCATGCCGGGCTGAAGAATCCAGTATCCTTTCTGGATCGCAGTTTCGGAGTGATTTTTGAATGGCTGCCAGGTGTTTTCAATATCGACCCAGACCTGGTACATGTCTCCGATATCGTGCGAGGGTTTGACAAATGTGATAGTTCCTTGAACTTCCCGTCCAATGGTGGGGATGAAAAGTTTGACCGTCTGTCCGAAAATAGATTCCGGAGGCGTTTTACTTTCGATTCGGAAACTGTATCGTATTGGATTCATCTGAACAAGATGAAGGATCGGGTCGCCAGGTTTGAGCCATTCGCCTTCTTTGCGGAAAATCTCCATCACTACGCCGTCGTGGGGCGAGTGAATTTCAAAACGCGTCTGGTCAAGTTTAGCCGCGTCAAGTTCCGCCATCGACACATTGTAGTTCTGGGCGGCAACTTTCAGTTCCTGCTGGGCCTGTTCGATTTGAAGATTGGCCTGGGTTCTGGAAAGTACCAATCGATTGTATTCGACGTCGGGGACCGTATTTGGAACCTTGTGGTTCGCTTCGTCGGCCTTTTTGATTTCCGCGTTGGCGACAGCGTGGGCGGCAACGGCGTAGCGAACGTTTACGTCGTTTTTCATCTGAATTTCGGCGGATTCTTTTTTGGCTTCCGCGACGTTGACGGCCATAACGGCCTGGCGGTCGTCGATCTGAACGAGAAGTTCGTCTTTTCGGATTTGCGCGAAATCCTGAACGTAAAGTTTTCGCATGACGCCGGCTTCCTCGGCAGGAACGTCTACTTCATAAATAGGAATGATCAAACCGTTTTCAACGGTTCGAGGCGTTGAATTGACGACGACGGTTCCAACGGAAGAATTCTGTTCCGGAACGGAGAGAGAAGATTCGCGTTCGATTCCATCCATTTGATTTTCGCCAATAGTCGGTATGGAAAGATCAGAGGAGGCGAGAGCGTCCGATTTGGCGGAAACTTCGCTGGAAATATCAAGATCGGAAATCGGGTCGGCGAGGTTTGCCGCGGAGGGAGAGTCGTCGGGGAGTTCGCTTACTTTTAGAAATTTACGGCGTTTGGGATTCTCCGGCGCACGAACCGTCGGATTGGAGTTGGAAGAGGTAACTGCCGCCCCGGAAACCGCGTTTGGAGCGGAACTTGCGGCGATAAGGTCTGATTCTGAGGGTTGCGTCGAGTCGGAAACGGAGGATGAAAGCTGCGAAACGTCGGAATCCGATACGTTTTCCCGGGTTGTTTGGGAGGCGGAACTCGTTGCCGTATTGAACGTATTTTCGCCGGAACGAAGAATTTGCGCTTCAGAAACGGAATTATTTTCAACCGCGGATGCGGTCGGAGTATTTTCGTTGGAATGTTTAAAAATTCCAGGTTTGAAAAACCGAATTCCGATTGCGGCGGTTCCAGTGAGAAGGATGAAGGTCGCTAGGAGCAGAAGCGTTCGTTTCATACGTTACCCCAAATGACGGTCAGGCTTTTTGAGCGCTGTTTTGCCGTTTTTATAGTAATAAAGTTAATGAGTGATTAAAATCTACGGCGGAAAAGCAACTTTTCCGCATGGAATCGTCAGAACCAGCGAAAAATGATTTTTTGCTGAATGAATGCGATCAGGTCGTAAAACCAGACGTAACCGATGGAACGTTCGCCGCAGTAAATTTTTCCGGTCACGCTTGCGCCCATATTGGGATTGGGAACGAGCCCTTTGTCAAATGCGACCCGAACGAGAACGGTATTTCCCATTTCATCGCGAACTTCCGCCGTTTTGTGTATTTCGACGATTTTTCCAGTTAGTTTCTGGTCCGGCTGTGAAGCGAGAATAAAGGTAACGCGCAGTTCGCCGTTAGGAAATTGGTCCGCCAGGTTTTTCTGCGCTTCGCGTACCAGGCCGATTCTTTTTTCCGGCATATACAGTTCGACTTCCCAATCTCCCGTCGGGTCGGCGACTTCCATGAGTACCTGCCCGCGCTGGACCGGTCTATTTTCCAGTTTTTCCTTGACGTCGAATGTAACGACGATTCCGGGTATCTGACTTTTCACGATCAGGTCCTGCTGTTTCTGCCGCAGAATGAGCATTTCACGATCCTGAAATTTCAGAGCGACGTTCAGTTCTTTAATTTCGCCTTCCAGACGGCTTTTTTCCATGTTGTCGCTGGACTTTCTCAAAAGAGCGGTTTTACTGGAAAGCTCTGAACGGGTTCGAATGATTTCGCCGTAAAGTTTGGTGATTTGCGCTTCAAGATCAACATTCCGCAGAGTTGCGAGACGGGCTCCCGCCTTGACTTCCTGTCCGTGCGCGACGTCAACGGTCGAAATGTCTCCGTCGATTTGAGCAAAGATATCGGCTTTACAGACGGGAACGAGTTTTCCTTCGGATTCTACCTCAAATTTGTACGGAAAAATAAAAAGTCCCGTCAGAAGTGAAACGATCAGGATAAGAACCAGAATGGTTTTGGGGAGCGTTCTGGCTTTCACGACCCATGACCAGCGGCCGATTGCGCGCCAAAGCGGCATCAGAAAGAGGTTATTGTGTTCCAGCGAATTTGCTAATGCGACGCCGGCGTGTTTCTCAACCAGCTCGACGCGCTGACGGAGCGTGGATTGAATGGCTCTGTTTTCAATCTGTTCGACAATTAATGCGCCAATAGGTTTTTTTTTATTGTCCATGCGCTTCTTGAAGTCTTCTTTATCTTCTTCGCGAAGCGGTTCGATGAGCGGAATGACGACGACGGCTTTACTGTGCGATTCGTCAACGTATTCGTCCACGATCTTTTCAACCTGCGGGGCGAGATTCGTCGTATCTCCGGAGTACCAAAGCGGTTCTTCGACGGAGACGACGGAAGTCGAGAGTTTGTTTAAAAGTCGGATCATATTCGAACGTCTGTCGAACAGGTCCTGGCCGCTGACGGCTTCGACTCTGCATTTGGCTCCGCGCCGAATAGCGACGCTGACGCGGTCGCATTCAATTAACCGTCGGGCTTCATTCGCAATCGTGTACGCAGTCTGATAGGGATCCAGCGATTCGTGGATCGTTTTGACAAATTCTTCCACGCGATTCCAGAGCAACTGGCGGTCCGCAAGACTCCGCAACTGTTCGGTTCGGAGGAATTCGACGGCCAGGGCGCTCATTTGCCGAAGAAAACGTTGATATCCGTTGAGAGTGCTTCCGGAAACTTCCGGGCGCTGAAAGATTTCGACGAGACCGACCGTTTCAACTTCCGTGATCAACGGCTGAAGAAGAAGGACGCTTTCCGTTGGGTTTCCGACGGTTCCGTTTTCTTCTTCGGAAGAAGAATCAGGGGCGGCAATCAAACCTTCCGGATATTTCAGCGCTTTGTAGAGGAGCCGGGAGTGCTCCGTCATTTTCTCTTTTGCGGCGTTTGTCAGACCCGTTTCGTGAAGATTAATCTGAGCCTGAAGCGCCAGGGTTCCCGTTTCGCCCATTTTCCAGACGACGCCTCCGAGAGCGGCGACGGCTTCGACGATACGCTGAAGAAATTGCGCGTAAAATTCCTCCGTTGGCATGTCGCTGTGAGAAAGCTGGGTGATCTCATTGACCAAATCCTTGATATGCTGTTTGGTCTTTTCGACCATGTCTGAGCTGAACGGCTGCTGTGCGGACATTGTTTTCCTGAATTACTGGAGGATGACTGAAAATAAACAAACGAAAACCAATTTCTCCTCAAATTCGGAATTGCATTTTTACGCTGAAATCACAGAACCGCGAGCGGTATTAACTGCGGATGAAATTCCGAAAAGGAGAAATGCGGCAAATCTCTCTCTGTTCACAGTAAACAGTCTCATAATCTATCATATTTTAGTGAAAAAAACAAGATACAAATTAGAGACAAGCGAAAAAAAAGAGAAAAAAAGAGGAAAACAAATGAAAAAACGGAAGATTTGAGGAGCTGGAAGAAACAAAAATCCCGGGAGACGCGAGCGCGTTCGCGTCTCCCGATAAAATCACCATGGAAGAAGATTTTTCATTTTTTCAAGATAGGATTTGTTTTTTTTCGCGTTTTCAGGCGTTTCGTCCTCTTCGTTTGCAATTTCTTTTTCTTTATCCGCGTTCTTTCCCTGGCCCGGGAATTTTGGCGGCGGAAGTTGAGGCAAGGTTGGCATTTGCCCCAGATGTGGAAGTTTGATTCCTTTTTTGGCAGGAATGACTTCTATGTCCGAATATGTTTTCGCGGTTTGATTTTGGGAAAACGAATCGGCGGCTGCGACTGGTTCCGAGGCGGGAGGGACGCTCTGCGCGATATGTTCGCGAAGAAAGCGCGTCCAGTAACATTCCAGAGTGCTGACGCACGGAGCGATATTCCCCGAAGCGATTCTTGCTGGAAATTGTGAGAAAATACCCGTCAGCCGCTCTATTTCGGATGGAGAAAAGTGCGTGTCGGAAAGTTGGATATTGTCTATCCAGACGTCGCCTTTTCCATAAAGCTCAAATCCGATACTGATCTGGATTTCTTTGGCGAGCGGCAGGTCGTTGACGTGAATATTCAGCCGTCTCCACTCTTTTCCGATTCCGGCTTCTTGCGAGGCGAGGTTGGCGGTCCTGAAGAAATTTCCAGCTTTTGTTTTGCCCATGACAATTAAACGCAGCGGGAGCTGCAGTCCGTCGTCGTTTGTTTTCAGCCAGGCGTAAATCGTTAATCGACCGGTTGGGTTGGCGTCAAAAGGCGCGCTCATGATTCGGACGGAGTCGCCGGCGCTGCTCAGTCGCAGGCTGTTTTCACCGAAAACAGGCGAGCTTGCGTCGACTTTTGCGAAGGCGTTTGAAGAGGCCGCGGCCGTTTCGCCTGAAGCGGGACGTTCTTCCGGCGAGCCGCTGAAATTTTCTTCCTTTGCGGCGCGGGGAATTTGCCTCTGAACATCCGAGGTAAACGTCGCCTCTGTCGGAATGTCATGAATTTCTTCCGGGCGACTGGTTGGGGGCATTGAACTTTTCAGCGGGTCGGTATTTGGCAAACGTTGCGGATAAGTAATTTTCCAGTCTGCCGGAATGTTTCCGGCGGACGATATTTGCTCGAATCCCGGATTCTTCAGTCCCAGATAAAAGGCGGGATTTTTCAGACCGTCAAGGTAATTTTGGAGTTTTTGAAATTCATATTCAAAAACAAGTTGAGCTTCCTGGGGTACGGAAACGATTGGGTCGAGAAGAATTACCGGAGGTCCTGGAAATCGAATGGCATTAATTTGATACGGAGCCAGCTGAACCTTCCAGAAGAAACCGCGCGAGTCTTTTTCCAGTAATCTGGAGGTTCCGTTTTCCAGCGAAACGACGTTTGGCGAAATCGAACAGGTTTTTTGCGTTTGCTGATCAATTGAAGGCTGAACGTAGACTTTTGCAGAAACGGCGAACGGAGTTGCGTTCACGGCATAAGCGTAGTTTTGACCGCCGTACGCGCAATTTCGGAAAATTACGGAAGTCGGCGTTTGAACGTTCATGTTGGAATTCATAGCCGAATTGAAGTGGACCGCGGGAAGTTGTCTCAAGATACAGAGCGCGTCCCGAAGAGCTTCTTCCTTGCCGAAAACAGGATTCCAGCCGCCTTCGATCATGGTGAAGGCGTCAAGCATGGCTAAAGCTTCCGCGTACGGCCGCCGGGCTTCGGCGGTAGTTTGAGCGTAAGTCGTGGCCATCCAGGTAAAAGTGGGTTTGAACGGACTGATCTCGTCAAACGTTTTCAGTCGCAGGACGTCCGGCGCGTGGTAGAAAACGGCGGACGGTTCTTTCTGGTCCTGGAAAAGACGATACGTTCCAGGCGTTTGGTTCCACTGTAAATCGCCGGCCTGTTCTGTGAGCGACTGGTTCGTTAAAATTTTTTGCGGTCTCGAAACAACCAGATTTGGGATTGTCTTCAATTGCGCCATATCCAGACCGAAATAAAGGAAAACGTCTTGCGCGGAGAGTATTCCGTTAAGCCGCGGCATCAGCTCGGGATGCGCTTCCAGAGTAAACAGGTCGGTTCCGTTTAAATAAAGTTTTGCGTGAGGAATACTGCTCAGGAGGGTAGCGGCCCTTCTGTAAAAAAGCGTCATTTGCGAAGCGCGCCAGTTCAGCCAGGCTCTCGCTCCCGCGCCGCCGGTGAGAAAACGTATCTGTTCCAGACGATTTGCGGGTAGTTCGATTCCTACTTCTCGGGAGAATTGCGCGATACTTTCCGGATCCATTCCCCAACGCAGGCTGGGAAGGACGAGAAAACTGTCGGAATGCAATTGGAGAGAAATTCCTCCAAAGGAGGGATGACGTCCGTAACGGCGCGCGACTTCCGCTATGCCGTTAAGAATAATTTCCTGAACGAAAGGATTCAGGACGTCGTAATAGGGCGCGCCTTCTTTTAGCGAATCCTTTTCTTTGATAAGAATTTTTCCGCGCGGACTGGTCCAGCGCAGAGATCTGCCTGGAATCTGACGGCCCTGAAGTTCCGCCGCTCCGGGGAAACGTTCCGCCGTTTCCAAAATGGAAATAGGCGAAGAAAAATCCATGGAGGGAATAAGCGTCAGTTCTTTTCGGTCGAACATTCTGAAAAGCATTTCCACAATGTCTTTGCGAACGGGATCCTGGGCCGTTGGAAAGAATGTTCCATTATCGAAACGCGGGGTGGGAGCGAGTACCTTACTTGGATAAATCGTACTCCCGTCAGAATAGATTGAAAGAACCGCGGTATTGAATCCGACATGTTCAAGATATTCGATCAGACGTTTTCCGCCGTCGTAAAACGTGAGCCAGTCCGAAACGCACAAACCGGTTTGCAGATCGTTCATTTCAGAAGACGAAAACGCCTGCGCAAACATTGGTTTTCCGATAAAAAGCGCGGTTTTCCGAAATTGCCGATCCATGTTGGCGGACGAGGCGGATTGTTCTCCGGAAAGAGTTCCGGTTACGTCCGACGAAATTCTGGGAGCGGGTTTCAGCGAATGTCCGGCAGAGTATAGACGCACTTTTCCTATGCAAACTGAATTTTGGGCGTGGCGGTTTACAAGCAGAAGAATCGGCGTTTTGCTTTGAGGCCAGAACAGGATGTGATGACGATCAAGGCGAATAGCTTGATTTTGCGCGTTTCCGTGAATTGGAGGGACGTTTACCCCCGAGTCGATTCCAGGCGGCGAGATTCCGCCGGAAGCGTTCGGTTCAAGAATACTGAGACTGAAAGTCTGTTCAACGTTTGCGAGGTATTCGATTTCCAGAACGTGAGGAGTTCCCGGATTTTCCACGATAATTGGAAACGCCTCCCAAGCCGGGGCGCTCTGCGGAGTTGCGCTTTGAGGAAGTTCAAGAAAAGAGAACTCGCCGACGGCGCGTACGATTCGTTGCGGACATTGAAGGGAGGCGGCGTCTGGAAACTGCGAACGGAACTGCCGAAGCTGATTTCGATCGAGATTTTCCCACCATTGATTTTGGCAAGCGTCGATTTCCTGTTTCAGTTGATATTCGTTGGCGGAAGCCGCGGACGACGCGGAGGCTGCGTCGGAGAGAACGGCAAATTGGATTTTTCGTTCAGCGATAACGGTTCCGTCGCCGTTTTTGGACGGCGTTAAAACCTCTGTGAAAGAGAGGGAAAGCGGTTCGGCGGCGCGTTTTTGAGGACGGGTTTTCCGTAAAATGAAATGAATATCGTAGATTCCCTCGTTTTCGGGAACCACAAATTGAACCTGCACGGGATTTTTTCCTTCGAGAGAAATATCGGCAATTTTTCCACGATAAATTTCAAAGGTTTCTCTTCCGCGGTAAACAATGAATTCGAGAACTCCCGTTTCATTTTCCGACGTCTGGTTTTCACGATGGGACGATTCGCCGTTCTTTGCGTTTTTACGTTTGGGGCAAAGGAATGGCTGAACGGTGCAGTGAAACATGTCTCGCGGACTGAAAACGAGAGAATCCCGTTCCAGAAGAACTCGCAGTTCGTCGCCGGGAACGCGGCTGACAGTGCATTGGAAATTACCGGGGGCGGAAAGAGGAAACGTCAAACTTTCAGAAATAAGATTTTGAAGCGGTATCTCTATTCGTTTTGTTGTTGAAAGGTCCGGTTGGTTGCCGATTTGAATGTAAAGCCGCCCCTGGGGCTGATATGGGACGGAAATATCAAAACCGTTAAATTTTTTAGGGAGTTCCTGTTCAATATGAACGTTGCCGTTTGCCAACCATGCGCCGCCGGGGCATTCCGCATCCATGGAAAGCGAGGTTAGGTTTTCGAGGTTTCCGCAGTCGCACGTAACGAGTCCGTAGGCCGGACAATTTCCTCCGCCCCAGCGCAAACGGAGACGGAGCGTCTCTCCTGCCTCGGCTGAAGCGAGGATGCTCGCGCTGAAAAAAAACAGCTGAATCAGGAAAAGGATCCGTCTCATTGGTCTTCTGGATTTTACGAAATGTACGCTCGGGTAATTGGCATTGAGAAATTTACGTATTGCGGCAGCCAAAATCTTCCGATATTTGGGCTTGAAATAAATTATAGATAATTTTGTATTTTCAGGCTATACCAAATTTAAATTTTTTAGGGAATTTTAATCGGAATTAGAAAAACGTTTGGATTGAAAAATTTGTTTTGAAAATAAATTTTTTATGGGACTGGAGTTTTGGTCGCGAAATTCCGATATTTACAATAAAATGGATTTTGAATGTGACTGGAGGTTGACATGCATAAAGCTTTGGATATTTTGATGTTTTCCTTGGGAATCGCCGTTGTTTTTCTTACGTCGAGTGTTTTCGCGCAGATTCCATATACGACGACAAAAACGAATGATTGCGGCGCCGGCGTCGGCGCCCCGCGCGGACGAGTCGGTTTGCATCGTATTGCCGACCCTGAAGGCGGATGGCAGACTAAAGGGTTTATTCTTGATTCTTTTGGACCAATGCCTCAGACTGCTTATGATCCGAATTTCGGTTGTTACCCGGGAAATGCGCGTACGATTCATCGTTACCCGGCGTTTCATGGATACTATAGTTCGGCCCCTGTGAACTATCGGCACTATGCGGAATTTCCGTGGAATGCGGATATTGCGGAACCGCGTCCTTATCCAGATAATGCGAAGCCGGTAGTTTCCTTTACTTCAAACGTCATGTCTCCGGTCGGAGCGTACGACGGTCAGACGATTATTTTGGAAGAAATGCCGATGACGGGCGTGGGTTCCGGTTCTACTAAAGTTCCTGCCCAGGAGCCGACGGATGAGATTGAAGGAATTTTAGCCGAGTAATCCCCGACGCTTTAAAAACAGCCGTTAAGCCTCAAATCTGATTTTGAGGCTTTTTTTATTCTAAAACGGTCGGATTCAATTCAAAAAGTCCGGGGCAACTTGAAATGGACGCGGCTGTTTGCGTGAGGCGCGTATTGGAAATGGAAACTATTTGAAATTCAGATTAAGATTCATTGGCCGCGGTAATTTCAACGATCGGTTCATAGCGTCCTTCGGGAGTGAATTTTCCAACAAAAGTTTCTGAATTGAGATTCTTTCCCAAAACGGAACGATTCGCAGAATCGGCCAACGCTCTGTAAACGAGCCATTGTTCGTCGTCGATTTGAATTCGAAATCCCGCGGCCAGATACGGAGGAAGATTTTGGAGCTTTTCGCCGACGGAAAGTTGCCGCCAGGTTAAGGCTGAACGCATTCTTTTGGGATCAAGGTCAATGAAGACGGGAGAATAAAAAGCGCTTTTTTCCGTCTGAACAGAACAGTGAATGAAGTGGTTTTCTGCGAAGAAGCCGTTCGCGTCTTTTAGTTGTTTCCGCCATTCAGGGAATGCGAGAGGCAAAAAAACTGCGGCGCAACCATTGCGAACGTCGGCGTAAAGCTCGGTGGATAAATGATTCTGACGGAGGACCGCGCCCTGCGGGCAGGGAAGCGACGAACTCCATTGAAGTTTTCCGTTCTGGATATTTTTGCCGTGAAAGTTATCGCCGGAAACGGCTTCGCTCAAAAGCAGAAAATCGTCTTTTTTAGCGAGAAGAAAGTGTCTT
>CAZWOV010000056.1:0-11482 GCA_964635645.1 uncultured Planctomycetaceae bacterium
CGCCCCAATCAACCCCTATCTATGGAGAAAAGAGCAAAAGAAGAAAAAAACCGCCTCGGCCAAACGCGGCTCAAACGACGCTGAAATATCTCAACCGTAAATTCCAGACGTCAAATAAAGAAGTCAAAACGCAAAATACCTCCGACTGGACTCGAACCAGCGACCTACGGTTTAGGAAACCGTCGCTCTATCCACCTGAGCTACGGAAGCAGATTGATTGAGGAAGTTCCCCAAAATCGTTTTTATTTTAACCGATTTAAACTTTTTTTCAAGGGGGGGAGGAGCTCCTTCGGAGATATTCCCGGCGCAACCGCGCGGATACGAACAAAAAAGAGAAGGAACCGCGGCGGGGGTCCGAAGGGAGGACGGAAAAGAGAAGGAGGCGAGGAGGGACCGTCCGAAAAAATTCCGGAACGGTCTCGAACACGCAGTTTCCCCAGAATCGCCGTTTCTTACGGTTTCTGGAGAAATTTCCAGCTAACGGGCAGACTGGCCAGAGCTTCCGGCAGGTCGTTCTTCACGTCCTGAAAAATTCCCCGCCAATTTCCGTCCGCATCTTTCCAGAGAACAATATCCGCCGGTTCGTCGAAAGAAATTGGGAACGGCAAAGCGTCGCCGCAAGCGAACCGGGTAAGGCCCGACGCCGCGAGCGTTTCCAGTTTCCCATCATCGCCGAAGCGGCAGGCAAGAATACCGTCGGCTTTCGCGGTAATCGTAAAAGTTTTCGTCAAATCATTTGAAGGAACCGTTTCGTTTTCCAGAAGGATCGGTTCGCCCGCCGGTTTTTCGACCGACGCGCGGGTCCAGACCAGCGTTCCGTCCAGGCGTCTGCTGAAGGAATTCATTTCGGGATGAGTATGGCGATTACCATAGCCGTCCCGGCTTCCTTCTTTCGTCCACGGAGTCTGTTTTCCAACGGCCAAAAGTTCCGAATCCTCCAAACAGGGCTTAAAGACAGCCTCAATCCGTTCGGCTTCAATATGTCCGGGAACGGAAACGATTTTCGTTTTCCCGTTTCGGTTCAAATCGCGAAGGAACGCAAAATCGCGGTCGTCGGAAGAGGTTTCGGCATAGAAAACAACCAGCCGGTATTCCTGTGCGCCGTACTGGAGACAACCGCGTTCATTCAGGCGCCAGCACGGAACGCCGGCAAGCGTTTTTTCCCGCGCTTCCGAACTTGGAATCAAATCCGCCGGAATCCCGCGGGCCGCAAAGAAATCGCAAACGTTCAGCGCTTCGGTCAAATTTCCAAATTCCGGGCGGTTCCAGTTCAGGCTCCCCCAATGCCCGAAAACGACGGCGACGGGCGAAAACAACGGCGCGGTCGTTTTGAAATTCAGCAGCCGGGTTTTAGCTCTGGCGGCGTCCACGCCGGCGTCGAGAATCGGAAGAACGCCGAAATTCTCTTTCGTTCGCAACGAATTGGACGAACAGCAGAAAGGATGAATATTCTGCCGGCCGCCGGCCGCCGCGCAAATCCATTCTTCGTAAACGTACGGAACGACGCCGTCCGCATAGTATTCGTTGAACCAGACGTTTCCTTCTCTCTTGCTCATTCCCGTTCGGCAGGCAAATGGAGTCTGCTCGTCCGTTTGAGCAAAATCGCGCGGATGCCGCCACCAGAAAAGGGAGTTTTTACGAAATTCCTGAACGTTCGGATAGGGATGCCAGGTCGGGTGCGTCGCAACCATCGCCTCTTTTCCAAAAAGGCCTTTCGACATTCGATAAACCTGCTCTTCAAACTCCAGCAGCCGTCTGAAATTCATCCGATTGAAAACGTCGATCGCGCGCGTTCGTTTCTCCGCGGCTTCCGCGCCGTCCTGCGGCAGATGCATGAGAAAGAGGTCGTCCGTCAAATCTCTCCCCGTTTCTTTCGCATAAGCCGCGGCCATAGCGTCCGAATACCAGAAATGCTCCTTCATGGGAACCGTCTCGTGACACGGCAAAAACCCCCATTCATCCTTAACCAGTCCCCCGGCGGGCATATTCGCGTGAGCCTGGAAAATCCTGCGCTCAAAATCCAGCGATTCCGGAGCGTAAACGTCCGGATAAAGATACTCAAAACATGCCGAGACGCAAATGAAGCGGTCTTCCTTTACGTTCGCGCCGTCAAGAACAAATTGAATCCATCCCGGTTTCTCCGGCTCGGTAATGAATTTCGCCTCCGCCGTCGCGTCTCTGACGGAAGCGGGATCGACCAAACCCGTCTCCGTTTTCGTGAAACTCCATACCCTGGCGGCTTTCACGCTCAACACTTCGTATCGATAATTGTGCGAATAGTGATCGCCAATCGCCGAATCGCTCAAAACAAGAGTAATCGTCTCGCCCGCGCGCTGCTCCGTTTCTGCAAAACGAATTCGCCGGAGATTCTTACCCGGAAATTCAGACCGGTACGCTTTTCTCGAAAGACGAATTTCCGCGTCCGGAATCATCCGAACGCCGTATTTTTCCCAGGCGTACCGGGCGGCTTTTTCCTGAAACGCGAGCGCCTCGGAAGAAATCGATTCCGACTGCGTCAGACGGGATGAAACGGCAATCATGTCGAACGCCGCCCGGTTGCCAATCGCGTCGATAAACGGCTTGAACCCATCCGGTTCCTCCGCCTCCCATGCGCGTGGAAACCAGCATCCAAATTCACGCGGAATCAGCTTGCCGTCAAACACGGCGGGAAGGCGCGTTGGATGTTCCGGATTCACGCAGGGAACCGGTTTCGCAAAAAGCAAGACGCTGGAAAAAATAAGGCCGAAAAAGCTCAAAAAGAAAATCCAGCCAACGCTCGATAACGACGGGGAAAAAAACGTCCGACTCCGTTTCATGATTCATCCTCTGAAAAAATAAGCAAGCGGCAGGTCAGAAAAAGGCCGATTCCTCAACGGTCCTATTTTCACTTTCTACTTAATTTACTTCATTTCGACGCAAATGTCAAGCGTCGGAACAAAAAAACCGCCGGAAAATCTCGATCTCCGGCGGCTCCTTTATTTAATCAACGATTCCAGGCGAATCAAAAACTCGAAACGATTCCAGGCGCGTCGGCGTCTGAAAATCATTCCCGTACGTCTTAATCATTCGGCCCGTTCGTCTTTGCCAATATCCCGAATCGCAGTCTGCGAGTTACGGATCGAACAGAATTTTGGGCCGCACATTGAGCAGTACTCATGATGAGACGCGGAACGATTAATCGATTCTTCGTGCATTCTTTTGGCCGTTTCAGGGTCAAGAGAAAGTTCAAACTGCTTCGGCCAGTCGAAAGCGTAACGGGCGCGGCTCATTTCATCGTCGCGATCCTGAGCGTGAGGACGGCGGCGGGCGATATCCGCGGCGTGAGCGGCAATCTTATGCGCGATCACCCCCGCTCGCACGTCGTCGATATTCGGTAATCCCAAATGCTCTTTCGGCGTAACGTAGCAGAGCATTGAAACGCCGTAAAAAGCCGCGAGCGTACCGCCAATGGCGCTGGTGATGTGGTCGTAGCCGGCGCCGATATCGCAAACCAGCGGCCCCAGCACGTAAAAAGGCGCTTCGCAACACCACTCCATCTGATTCTTCACGTTCATTTCAATCTGGTCCATCGGGACGTGGCCCGGTCCTTCCACCATAACCTGGCACCCATGTTCCCACGCTCTTCGGGTCAAATCGCCCATGACTTTCAATTCGGCGAACTGCGCTTCATCCGACGCGTCGGCAATGCATCCGGGACGCATTCCGTCGCCGAGACTCCAGGCGACGTCGTAGGCGGCAAGAATTTCGCACATTTCGTCAAAGTGCGTAAAGAAAGGATTTTCCGCCTTATGGACAGCCATCCACTGCGCCACGAGCGAACCGCCTCGGGATACAATTCCCAGCGTCCGTTTGGCCGCCATGGGCAGCATGTCCCGCAACAACGCGCAGTGGACCGTCATGTAGTCGACGCCCTGCCGCGCCTGAAATTCAATGACGCGAAGGAAATCTTCCGGTTTCATGTCCTCGATCTTTTCAAGCTCTTCCGCAACCTGATAAATCGGCACCGTTCCAATCGCTACCTGAATATCGTCGATAATCGCCTGACGGATCTCATTAATGCGCGAGCCGGTGGAGAGATCCATCACCGTATCCGCCCCGCACGAGATTGCGCAGCGTACTTTCGCCAATTCGCAGCCCAAATCGCTCTGAAGCGGAGAATTACCAAGATTAGCATTAATTTTGGTTCGGCAGGAAATACCGATTCCCGTTGGAACGAGACCCTTCTCAAGGTGAATCCGGTTTGCGGGAATAACCAGACGCCCGCGGGCCATTTCATCCCTGACCGTTTCAACAGGAAGAAATTCCTGCTTAGCCACGAGTTCCATTTCCGGCGTAACGCGACCGGCCAGCGCTTCAGTTCGTTGAGTTTTGTGCATTTTCGTCACACTTCAATTCAGGTTAAATAAAAAAATGGGGCATTTCATCTATCTTACCCCATTCTGAAAAAAAGTCAACCCCACCGGCTGGAGTTTCATGAGAAATTTCCGTCAGGGAAACAAAAACCCGGTTTTTACGGATTCTCCGATTCCGATTTAATCTCAAGAACCGCCCGGTAGTATCCGCAGCCGGAAGTTCCCAGAACAATTACGTCCGGCTCGAAAGGATCAAAAGCCGCGCATTCGCCTCGGCGAGTCGGCAGTCCGTCCGCCAGCGCGCTCCACGTTTCGCCGTCGTCCAGGGAAATCTGAACGGCCTGGCAACGAATGCGGTCATGGTACGGATGGTCCGTGAAAGTAAGCAGAATCCGCTCGGGATTCCTGGGATCCGCCGTCGGCGTTACGGCGCAGGATTCCGGGTCTTTCAGCAAATGCGTCCAGCGTTTTTCCTCCGGCTCATTCGGGTCGAAGCGCCACAGGCCGCCGATTTCCGGCGCGGCTTTGAACGTTGCCAGAAGAACGCGCCCGCGGCTATCCGCGCAAATGCGTCCGGCGCCTCCGGGACCGCCGAGAAAGACGAGATCTTTACCGTTCCGCGTCTTCCAAAGCCCCTTTTTTCCAGAAATAAAAAAGGTTCGTTCTTTCCCGGGAACGGGCGCAATCCAGCTGAAAACGTCTTCGTCGCCGACGAGGGTCCATTTTTGCCCGCCGTCGCGGGACCGGAAAAGTTTTCCGCAGAATACGGCCCAAACTTTTTTTGAATCGGAAGGCGAAACAAAAACGCCCTGCGCCGTTCCGGTATTTCCATCGGGCAAACCGCTTCCCTCCGCCGCCAACGGCGTCCACGGTCCCGGTTGATTCAGTCCGCCTTTCAGAACGTTTCCAGAATTTCCCCCCTGCCCCGTCGTAACGTAAACCGTCCCGTCCTTCGCGAAACCGGCGGCGTTTCCGCCTCCCCAGGCGCCCGGTTTCTGCCCGTGGTAGGACCATGTTTTCATGAAGTCGTTCGATTCCCAGCATTTCCCGGCGTCCATCGCCAAAATCAGACTTCTCCCCTCATGGTACGGGTCGAAATGAAATCCGACGGAACAAAGTCCGGAATAACCGCGCCCCCTCCAGGTCCAGTCGGAGCCGTCCTCCACCTGAATACTCGTCCGATCCTCCCAGGTCGCCCCGCCGTCGAAAGACGCGAGAATAAATTCGGCTCCCGCGCCGTAAACCTCGTTTTCATTTTTGGGATTCACGCTCAAAACGGTAACGCCGTACCCGCCGGGATACGCGGTTTTTACCGGACGTTTCACGCCGTTCCATGGATCTTCCAGAATGACCCGCCACGACTCCCCGCCGTCGTCGGAGCGATAAAATCGCGCCCCGTTCCACCCGGAATCGTTCGCGTAAAGAACGTTCGGATTCGACGGACAGACGCAAAACGCCTTGAATCGCGCCGAAAGATTCGGATTCTCCGTCGCGTGCAGTTTCAGGCCGTTAGAACGCGGTTTCCACGTTTTTCCGCCGTCCTCGGAACGGAAAATTCCGCCCGGAAGGCATTTTGCCGCCGTTCCGTCTTCGTTTTTCTGCGGACAGGCGTTAAGACTGACCCAGAAAACGTTCGGATCGTCCGGATGCGCCGCGACCCGTTCCACGTATCCGTGAGGAAGGCCTTCGTTGACCGCCTCCCATGTTTTCCCGCCGTCTTCGCTCCGGAAAACTCCCGTATGGGAAACTCCCGCCAACAGAACGTTCGACGAACCGGACGCAAAAACGGCGCTCACGATATTTTTCTCAAGCGATGAAATCTTCTTCCAGTTTTCCCCGCCGTCCAGACTCTCCCAGACGGCCCCCCAAAGAGTCTCTTTTCCGGGAGAACCCCACTCGCGGCTGGAGCCGCCGACGGCAATCAGGCGATTGGAATCGTTAGGGTCGAAAAGAACCTTTTCGATTGGGGCCGAATACGAGTATTTCGCAATGGGCGGAAACTCGCCGCCGCGTTTTTCGCTCCACGTCTTCCCGCCGTCGCCGCTTCGGTACGGACCGCTCATCGTCCCCGCCCAAACGACGTTCGGTTTCTCCGGATGAAACGTAACGTCGCCAATCTCCGTTGAAAGAAAACCGAAAACGGGTTCCCAGCTCTCTCCGCGATTCCGCGAAAGTCCAATCGAAAGCAAATCGCCGCCGACCAGAATACGGCGACCGTCGAAGGGCGAAACCTGAACCGACGTAATCCAGCCTCCGCAACCCGGTTCGTTAATCGGCTCCCAACGCGCCGTCGGAATCTGAGCGGAAAGTTGAGAAACGCTCGGAACGCCCCAGAAACATAACGTAAAAAACAGAACGTTCAACAAATTCTTCCAGGCGGATCTTCGAAACAATTTCAGACTGCGATCAAAAATATTCATAAAAAAACCCGAATTGAAAAACAAAAAAATTCCCAGACATTTTGCGTTTATTTTAATCCCGCGCCCTCAAATGTCAATACGTTTTCTGAAAATATTCAAAATTTCACCGTCCGCACATTCTCTCGCCGCGTTCGTTCCCGTTTTTTCTTTTCGAGGTTCAGGCGCTTGACGGCGGCGCGAAGATCTGTTAAAATACGGGCGGTCCATTCCTCCGCCGCTCAATCTTTCGACAATCGTTTCCGCCTTGGGAACCGGCCTCTGAAAAAACCTTTTTCACGCCGGACTTCCGCGTAAAGAGGGCGCCCGGTTCCACATTTCACCTTTCCCGTCCACATTTCACCTTTCCCGTCCACATTTCACCTTTCCCGTCCAGTTTTCACCTTTCCCTTCCAGTTTTTGACAAGGAGACGCTTCATGAAAAGCCCGATGTTTTCGAAATTCGTCAATCGACGAACGGAACCATACCGATTTGATTTTTTATTGAATTCGTTTTTTCCGTTTTGCTTTTTCCCGTTCTTCTTTTTCCCGTTTCTGATTTTTTCCTCATTCTTTTCCCCGTCGGTATTTGCGGAATATCTTTCTCCGGAAAAAGCCGGATTTCGCCAGTGCGCGCTTCTCTATTGCTCGCGCGAAAGCGCCGCGCACGACGCGGAAACGCTCAAAACGCTTCTGGTCAAATACGCGGATGGAAAACCCACCGCGCAGCCCGGATACGACGCTCACCTTTTTCTTTATTTCACCGTAAACGGCAAACGAACCGAATTTGGCGAAACGGTCAAATCGGACTGGGATGAAATACTCGCCGCTTACTTCGACCGCGGAATCAACGTACCCGCTCTGAATCAGGCGTCTGCGGAACTGCGCCGGGACGGTTTTCTGAAGAAAGACGCCAAAAAACTTCAGGTCATGTTTGCCGTTCCGTGGTTAAATCCCAAGGTAACGGACTTTGGAGACGCGGACGGCGACGGAGTCGGCGAAGATCTTTCAAAGCGGGAAGACCGAATCAAAGTTCTCGACTGGTACATAACGGAAATCCGCAAGCGGATGGAGGCTTACCCGGAGCTTGAACTCTGGGGATTCTACATGATGGCGGAAGGAATCAAAAAAGAAGATTACCCGCTGGCCCGCGATTTTTGCCGGACCATTCATGAAAAAGGGTTTCGCTCGCTCTGGATTCCCTATTTCATGGCGCCCGGCGTCCGCGACGCTTACGCGCTGGGTTTCGACGCCGTTATCATGCAGAGCAACTGGACTTTTCGGACCTGCTGCGACGGAACGGGAGCAAGACGCAACCGAATTTTCAATTCCGCCGAATTCAGCCGAACGCGCGGTATGGGCGTCGAGCTTGAAATGAATCCGCTTGCCGACGATTCATGGCGCGGTATCTTTACCGAATCGCTTGCCGCTGGGTCCAAAACGGGGTTTCAACAGGCCGCCGGAGCTACCTATTTCGGAAGTAATTTTTACTGGGGAAACAGCCGAAACCCCGAGGAACGGGCCGTTTATTCGCGTTGGATGGATTTTATTGCCGGAAAACCAATCGATTACCCGAATCAGGTCTCATGGACGGAATCACGCGACGGGAACGGAAACGTTTCGATCCATTGCGCCCTGAATGAAGCGAGTGAATTCCGCCTTTTCGATCTGTTTTTTCACGAACCGGAAAACGCCGTTTTCCACGGAACGATCCTTCTCGACGGACGCCTGAACGACGCGGAACCATGGAAACCGCTGGCTTGGACGTTCCGCGTATCCCCTTCCGAAGAATCGTCTCAAATCCAAAACGCCGTTCTTTCATTCCCGCCGACTAAAGTCGGCGAATTCCGCGTTCGCATTCTTCCGGACGAAGGAAGCTCCATCGGTTCTATCGTGGAGGCGCGACCGGATTTTAACGCAAGAAAAATCAAAACCTCTCTGGCGTTCGGCAAATCTTACGTCACGTCTCAGGAAACCGCCGTTCCCACGTATCCGGACGAGACGGGCCGTCAACTGCTTGACGGAGTCGTCTTTAATCCGCGTTATCCATGGAAAGAATACGTCGGATGGTTTCATGGCGATTCGGCAAATATCTTCCTGAATTTCCCTGAAAACTTTGAGTTCGACGAAGCGCGCGTTCATTTTCTGGAGGTCCCAAACGCGTCCGTCGCCGCGCCCTGTTCTTCGGAAATCGTCTGGTCCTCCGCGCCGGGCAAACTCCTTTCGCGCGGTTCCGGAGCCCTTCCTCAAAACTACGGACATTGCGGAGATTTCGTCATGAACGACGCCCGGAATCAACTCTGCTGCCGTCTGCCAAAATCGGTTAATGCGCGTTCCGCGACCATTTCCTTCCAGTTCAGCTCCTGGCTGTTTGTCTCTGAAGTCGAATTTTTCCTGAACGGAGAAAAACTCTCCGGCGATTCCATTTCCTATGAACTTTCGCGGCCGACGACCCGACAGGATGAAATAAAAATCAAATACGCCGACGACGGACGAATGCTTACCGACGGAATTATTTCGACAAATTTCATGAAAGAAAACGTCGGCGTTTTCAATGAACCGCTGACCATAACCGTTGACCTTACCCGTTCCGTTCCGATTGAGAAAGCGGCGTGCTGGCTTCTGGACGGCGGCGGCGCGGGAATTTATTTTCCTCAAAAAGGAACTCTTCAAACTTCCGAAGATGGAGAAACGTGGAGCGAACCGCTGCCTTTCACGCTGCAGGAAAGACGGAAACGCAGTCGGCACGAGGCGATTCCGGCAGAAATCGTCTTTCCGAAACGAAACGCCCGATTTGTCCGGATGGAATTTTCAGGCAACGGGTGGATTTTTGCCTCGGAAATCGCCGTCGAATAAACGAGGCTCTTGACTTTCAAAAAATTTCGGCTATAATCAACAGTACTGAAGGCGTTGGAAGGTCGGTTTTCCCGTAATGCGGACCGACTTTTCACGATGCGCCGCAAGTTCCTTTTGAATTATTCCGTTTCTTTTGAACAAATTCGTTCCCTTGAACAATTTCCCGCCTTTTACCAAAGGAGATTTCCCATGAAACGCCGTCAATTTCTCGGAACGACCCTCGCGGGCGTCGGCAGCGTCGGCCTCTTCTCTTCGCCGCTTTCCGCCGCAACGCCGTTTTCTACGGACCCCGTCGCGAAAATCCGCCTTACCCCCAGCATTACCGCCAGCCGTATCGGCCTGGGCACCGGAGTCTTCGGCGGAAACCGGCAATGCAATTTAACGCGAATGGACCGCGCAAAAGCTCTGGATATCGTCCGATACTGTTACGACTGCGGGATTCGTTTCTTTGATCTCGCCGACATGTACGGCACGCACGGAATTATCGCGGAAGCCCTCGCCGACAAACCGCGCGACTCATACGTAATCAGTACGAAAATCTGGTGCCACAAGGGGAGAGGGCTTCCGGAACAGGAACGACCGACCGCGGACGTCCTGGTTCCTCGATTCCTGAAAGAACTGCATACCGACTATATCGACCTGGTCCAGCTCCACTGCCTGACCAACGCGAACTGGACCGAACTCATGGGATACCAGTTCGAACCGCTTGAAAAACTGAAAAAAGAAGGAATTATCCGCGGACACGGCGTTTCCGTCCACTCGCTGGAAGCTGGAAAAATGGCCGCCGAAATGCCGTGGGTCGACGTCATGCACATGAGACTCAATCCGGAAAACAAAAAAATGGACGGAACGTGGGAAGAAAATATTGCCGTCGTCAATAAAGCAAAAGCGAACGGAAAAGGAATCGTCGTCATGAAAATCATCGGCGAAGGAACCATCAAAACGCCCGAAGGGCGCCGCGCCTCTACTTTTGCCGTCGCGCGGCAACCTTCCGTTGACACGATGATCGTCGGATTTGAAGCGCGGCAACACGTCGATGAATTTCTCAAAAACGTCGAAGACGCTCTCAAAAACCAGATTTGAGAAACGTCCCGCCCCCCGTTCATCTACCAATTACCGTTCGGAAAATTAACGAAAAACTCAAAAACTCAACGGCGGGATACGGATTTCAAAATCCGTATCTTTTTTTATTTGAAGACCTTCCAAACCCCAGCGCAAATTGCCGCGAAAACGATCTGGAGAAGCGCAGAGAATCAAATTACTTCATCACCTCGTTAAGCAAACTCTGATAATCTTTAACGATGCAGTATTTGACGCCCCTGGCAGAAATACCGTTGAACAGTTTTTTTGCGCAATCGATTTTCGCCTTCTCAATCAGCCTCAACTCCATGCTGTTCATCGTACCCTTCGTTTCCGCAACAAAGAAAATGTGTTTCACTTTGTCCTTATTAAAAGCAATCGCCCAGTCGGGCGAGTAGTTGCCAACGGGAGTCGGAATATGGAAACCGCGCGGCAGTTTCGCATAAACGCATACTTCACCGGCGGCGTCCAGGTCCTCCGCAAACCGCCGCTCCACGCTCTTTTCAGCATATCCATCGGTAAACACATAGTCCTGAATGTGCTTTTTCGCCCTGAACGCCTTATCGAAACTTGCGGTCGGCTTCTCCGCGGTAAATATCGTACTGTCGTATTCGCCCTTGATCTGGCTGTAGACGACATGCTCCACGATCATCGTCGCTTTCTGTTCGTTGATAAGGCGAGTAACCTTGGAAATAAATTCTTCGGGGTTTGCCTTGTACTTAGCAAACTTCGAAGGAGAAATACCCTTGATAATTTCCACGATAGTCTTTCGTGTCAGAACAGTTCCTTCCGCAATCT